>JBCCRV010000638.1:0-4503 GCA_039201085.1 Myxococcota bacterium
CGCGGGCACACAGAGCTGGCATGGACGCGACTCGCTGCGCTCGCTTGCCGGCGTTTCATGCGCGCGCAGCGTTGGGCCGCACCCTAAACATACGGCCCAGAGCACGGAAAATCGCAAAGGCAGCCATCCCATCCGCCGCGAGTATACAGCGGAGGTGCCGCGTAGAGTGCGACTCTGCGAGGACTAAGCGATCAGTGCGTTGAGGATTCCGCCGTCGAGGCCGGCCTTGCCGAAGCTGCCGTAGTAGTCGCCGCCTTCGCGAATGCCGTGGGCGCTGATGAAGGTGTTCCAGAGCTTGTTGTGCGTCTGGCCGCCCATATCGAGGTACTGGCCTTGGCGGAGGAAGCCGCCGCCGCTGCCGGCGATGACGAAGGGCATGTTGTTGCGGCCATGCGGCGGACCGTTTGAGAGGTCGTTCGTCCAGCAGGCCATGCAGTCGTTGAGCAGTGAGCCGCCGCTGGGGCCGCTGTAGAGCGAGAGACGCTCGAGGAAGTGGCGGAAGATACGTGCGTGCAGGCGGTCGATCTCGTGGTGGAGGAGGTCGGCGTTGGGAATGGCCGGCCCGTCCGATCCGTCGCTGTCGACGCGGTGCGAGATGCGGTGAAAGCGGTTCTGGTACGAGCCGTTGACGAAGTAGCGGGTGCCGTCGTTGCCCGAGCCCATTTGAAGCACGGCGACGCGGTTGAGATCGCAGGCAAAGGAGAGGGCCGTGATGTCCATCAGCATGCGCATCACGTCTTCGCGGTTGTCGTTGGCTTCGGCCTGGTCGCGCACCGCTTCGAGATATGAGACGTCGTCGAAGCCACACGCCATGCGAACTTCGAGGTCGCGGATGAAGGAGAAGTGCTGGTCGAGGCGCACGCGGTCGGCGCTGCTCAAGGCAGCGGAGCCCATGAGGTCCGTCAGCTCGGCGCGAACGAGGTCGTTGACGCTCTGCTGGCGCTCGGCGGTGAGGCTATTGAATTCCTCCTCGCCATCGCCGAAGAGGTCGCGGTAGAGGGCGATGGGGTTGTTGCGCTGCGGTCGGACCTGTCTGGGACCGCTGTAGGATGCGTTGCCCGTCACGTAGTTGCCGCTCGCGCGGCCGCTCACGAGGTTAAGCGGCTCGACGCCGTCGGGATTGCAGCGCGTGCCGATGAACCAGTCGACCGACTCGCCGTTCGCGCGCGTGTCTGGACCGCCCTCCACGAGTTCGTGCGCCGTAAGTAGGCAAGCGAGGCCGGCGGCGTGACCGCAACCGCGGCCTTGGTAGTCCTGATTCAGGCCCGAGACGATGAGCAACTGGTCCGCGAAGTCGGCGAGCTCGCTGACGGCGCGGCCGCTGTCACGGCCGGAGAGAATGTCGCGGGTCAGCGCGCCCGTGGCCGAGGGCCAGAAGCGCTCTGGCTCATCGCCGAGCGACTGTTGAACGCCGTTGCCCTGCTTGAAGAAGGCGGTGTAGACGGGCGAGTCGTCATTCGCCTTGGCGGCGCCGCTAAACTCGACGCTCTCGAGCAAGGGAAGGGCGACGGTGCAGCCGGCAGCACCGGCGAGAAAGCGGCGTCGGGAGAGTTTGCTCATTCGGATGCTCCTTCCTGGTTCGTGCGGAGCCGGAAGGTGCGGCTCGTCACAAGTTCGACAATCAGGTCACGCACGGTAAAGCCACCGGTGCGCGAGCCTTCCGCCATGCGGAAGATCAGGGGGGCGTCGCCGCCTGCGACGGGCCGCCCGAAGGCGAACTCGAGGAGGTTCGAGGCGTAGCAACGATGGGCAGCGGGGTTCTCCGCCACGGCCTCACTGAGCTCAACACCACCATCTACGGTGGCCTGCGAGCCGTCTTCAAAGCCGAAGGTCGTCAGCGTGTCTACGGGTACGCCGTTTTCGACGAGCTGCTCGGCGCCGATAGCGTCGAAGGACTCGAGCGCGAAGCCCGGTGGGTTGATCATCGTGAGGTGGCAGCTCGCACACGAACCTTCATGGGTGACGCTGGCGACGCGCTCGCGGTTCGTCGCGCCCGTGAAGTTTAGGTCGAGGTCCGTGATGTCCGGTGCAGGCGGGACCTCGCGGCAGAGGATGTTTGTGTTCACGAAGAGACCGCGGTGAATCGGGTCCGGTGTTCGCAGGGCTGACCAATAGGTCAGGAAGCTGAGGCGCGTCAGAATGCCAGCGCGCGATTCAGGCAGCGTGACTTCCCGTAGGTCGTCTCCGGAGATGCCTTCGATGCCGTACACGCGGGCGAGGTCTTCGTTCACGAAGGCGCGTCGGCTCAGCAGCATGTCCCGAAGGGTGCCGTTTGAACGAACGATGTTGTCGAGGAAGGCCTGGGTGGCGGCGAACATGTCGTCGCCGAGGCCTTCGCGCCAATCGGGGAAGACTTCCGTCTCTTTGTTCACATCGGCCCACGTGCTCATGTCGAAGTGCTCGAGGTGGAACGCTTCGAACATGTCCGATGAGCGCGGATCGTCGTAGAGTCGACCGGCGTGAAAGCGGAGGCCGTTTTCATCGAGCTCGCCGGCCTCGGCCGCGGCAAAGAGCGCGTCGTCTGGCATGGACCCCCAGAGGAGGTAGGAAAGACGGGACGCCAGTTCGTACTGGTCGAGTTCGGTGGTATCGCCGCCGTCCAGGCTCTCCTCGACGCGGTATACAAATCGGGGCGCCTGCAGAATCGCTTCGAGGACGACGCGGCCGCCGGCGATGGACGGTTCAAGTTCCGGGTAGAGGCGCGCCCCTTCGTCGAAGAGGGTGGAAAGGCGCTCGGACTGGTCCCGCGTCAGGGGATGGCGGTACGCCCGCGGAGCGAACTCGGCGACGAGCGAGTCGCGCTGAATCGAGCCGCCGGGGGCCCAGCGGGCGATTTGGTCCGGCGCCGTCATCATGGCCGCGACCTGCTCCGCCGCTCGCTGATAGTCCTGCCATAGGCCAGCACTCATCACGAGGCGCCCTTCGTTGGTCGAAAACGATCCGGCGGGAGCGTCCGGGTCGAAATCGCGGGCGAGGCCGGTGATCGCGTCGAGCCGGAAGAGGTCGCGAACCGTCTTTTCCCATTGCGTGTGGGTGAGTCGCGGGATGCGTGACGTGGCGACGGGCTCCTCGGGCACGTCCTCGCACGCGGCGCCCTCGCAGAGCGGCGGGTCGTCGCCGCCGCCGATGACCGGCGGTTCAAGGGGCGTCCCGCCGCCCGGGGCATCAATGGTGCCATCACAGGCAAGCAGGCCCGTGCTGACTAGGAGTGCAGCCAGGAGGCGCCAAGATCCGGTACCCATGTGCCAAAGGGTACCGGCACCGCCATCGAGGCCAAGGGGGGCGACGTTACTTTAGTTTCGCCTATTGGCGATAAAGACCCCCAAACGAGGGTTTTTGGGGCGTTTCGTCGCTGAAAAATTACACTCAGTTCGGACCGTAGCCCCGTTTGCCGCAGGGGCCGGTGCGATCGGGCGCTCGCAGCCGACGATGATTGACATGGCTGCGCGGCGGTCCGAGCCTCCGGCGATGGCTGAGTCCACCCAGTTGCCCGCTCCTGCAGACCCCGAATCGGTCCACATCATCGACATTAGCGGCTACATTTTTCGTGCGTACCACGCGCTTCCGCCCCTTTCGTCGAGTCGGGGTGAGCCCACCCACGCGGTGCGCGGCGTGGTGAGCATGCTGATGAAGCTCTTCGAGGAGCGAAAGCCCACGCGCATCTGCGTGGCCGTGGACGCCCGAGGCCGCTCCGTGCGACGCGATCGGTTTCCCGAATACAAAGCCAACCGCGACGCGCCGCCCCCGGACCTGGACCAGCAGATCAAGCGCGTCATGGAGGTGCTTCGAGCGTTTGGCCTGCCGCTCCTGGAAGTGCAGGGCTACGAGGCCGACGACGTCATTGCGGCCTTGGTGAAGGGTACGAAAGCGCGAGGGCTAAAGAGCGTCATCGTAAGCGCAGACAAGGACCTGCTCCAGCTCGTTGGCGAGGGCGTCGTCATGTACGACACGATGCGCGACCGCGTCTTCGGCACGGAGGAGACCATCGCGAAGTTTGGCGTTCCGCCGAACCAGGTTCGGGACCTGCTGGCGCTCATGGGCGACAGCTCCGACAACGTGCCCGGCGTGCCAAGCGTGGGCGTGAAGACCGCCGCGAAGTTGCTCACGGCGCACGGCAGCCTGGACGGCATCTACGAGAACCTCGACGCCGTGAAGGGTCGGGCAAAGGCGAAGCTCGAGGAGTTCAAGGACCAAGCGTATCTCTCGCGGGAGCTTGTGGCCCTTCACGAAGAACTCGAACTGGACTTTGACGCCGCCTTCGCGGAGTGGGGGGGCGGCGATGGCGAAGCGATTCGTCGACTCTTCACGGAGATGGAGTTCAACCGGCTGCTCAACGACCTGAAGGCCGAAGCACCGAAGGCTACGCAGGTGCAAACGGTGCTCTCGAAGGAAGGGCTCGCCGCGCTGGCGCTGGAGATTCGCACCGCCGGCCGTTTTGCCTTCGAGTCTGTGCTCGCCGGCGGCTTTCCGCGAAGCGCCGACCTCGTGGGGCTTTCGATCAAC
>JBCCRV010000639.1:0-4487 GCA_039201085.1 Myxococcota bacterium
ACGCTTCCTTCGTCATGCGCGTCGGCTTCAAGAGGTAACGGCGGTGCGAGACGCGCGCCGTGAGGAACACGATTTGGCCCGGGAGCACGATTTGGCGGCGGGCGCTTTTCTGCTTTTTGGCTCGCCGCTTCGGTGCGTTCTTGCTCTTGGGCTGGCGCTTGTTCCCCTTCGTCATCGAAGGGGGCCAGAGCAAAGGGTGCGCCGGTGCTATTCGGCGAGGTTTTCAGGGGGTCACGGTGGCGGTTCGCCGGTTTCCGCCGGCGGCCGCCAGGCCGCCCGGGTGTCGCGCTGAGTCTAGCCGCCGCCCGTGCCAGCAGTCCCTTGACGCGCAGGTGGTTCTGCAGGTCTTCCCATCGCTCGTCATCGCTCGGATGAAGCGCCTTTGCGTTGCCGTACAGCGTCTCGGCCCTCGGCAGCTGCTGCGGTGGGTAAATGAAGGCGGCGGCTCACGTGCTCGAAGAGTGATGGGGTGCTGCGTTTGAAGTCAACGCCGCCTCCGGGCTACCTTAGGGCCGCGTGCCCTACCTTTACGGCGATTCGGAGCCCTTTCCGCTCGATTACAACTTCCTTGAGACGCTCGCTTCCTTCGTGGAAAACGGCGCCAAGGCGGCCCATCACGATGCGGCGATCACGCGGACCGAACGGGCGCTCGCCCAGGGACTTTCGGACCTTGAAACGGCCCAACGAAACCTGAAAGCGTTTGCGGATACGATCTGCCAGGGCCTCTCGGACACGCGCGCGCTGGCGCCGGCCGATCCGCCCGTTGTGGCCCTCGGTGACGACGTCCTGAGCTATGCGGAGGCGGCCGCGTCACGCGCCGTCGCCGCGCAGGGGCAGCGGTCCGACAAGATGCGCGCTCAGGCGGAGGCCGAAATCGCCGAACATCGCCGGGTCATGCGCGAGGCGTTGGAGGGGTTCTTGCTCCGCGGTGTCCTGGGCGGCGAGCTCGTGCACGCGACCCTCACGCTGGAAGGCAAGGGGGGCTACGCCATCGCCGCTACGCGCCGGCTCATCGGCGGCGTGGAGGTCACGTACCGCATCGATACGGAGCGCTTTGCCGAATGGACGCAGCCGCGAACCGTCGAGTCCGTGGCCGGCGCGATGGAGCTTCAGGTCGGCATGAAGAAGAAGTTCCTGCGCCGCGATCTGACGCGCGAACTGATGCGCGTGGGCGACCACACGATCATGGCGGCGCTGATGGACGAGTCCGGCGCGGAGATCACGATCAAGAAGAAGGTCGACTCCAACAAGCCGCCCCTCACCCTCATGCTTGCTCGGGAGGACGATCAACTCGACGCCTACATCGAACGCGCCGACAAAGATGTCTTTCCCGCCGTGCCCAGCGACGCGGAGAAGATCAGTGGCCTATGGCACGCCCTGGAAAGCGTGGGTCGTCGGGCCCTCGACCATCGCGACGCGGTCGTAAGCGTGCGCTACCACGACGAGGACTTGCTCAACGGTGCGGGCATTCACGCGCTCGTGGGCGTTCTGCTCGAGGCGTATGCCCCCATCGCGAAGGAGATCGATCGCCGAAGCGCGTCGTCCCGGGAGCTGAGCCTCAAGCTCGAGCATCCGAGCGGAAGCCGCGAAGAGCTTTACCTCGACAAGGCGCAGCTCCGGCGATTCGTTGAGGAGCGCGATCCGGCGGTGCTGGAGCGCTTTCGCCAGCTCCCGTTGGTCGACCGGGGCTCACGCGTTCCGCCGCCGCTGAAGCGTTAGCTTGGCACGACTCTCCTAGGCGTGCGCTTCAATGGTTGCCGCGTTCGGTTCCGTAGCCGCCCAGCCGGAGGGCGCGAAATGCACGTTCGGGGAAGTCGCGTTCCAGCTCCCTTCGATGCGCGGCACGCGCTTCGTCGGTTTCCGGGAGCACCGTGTCGGGGCTCATCGCGCGAATCTGCTGCAGGCAGATCGCCATGTTCTGCGTGAAGTCGTACACGAAGGCGACGCCGTTGATGCGTCCCGGCGTGTACACCAGCGTTTCGCGATTGAAGCGCGGCATCGTGGCCGGCTGCGTTACGAAGACCAAGCGGTAGCGCTCCTGCTCAAGGCGAGCATCGAGCGCGTCGGCCGCTTCTTCGATGCGTTTGAGGTCGTCTTCCGAGGGGTCGTTCGGCAGGCGGAGGTCCCGCGCGGCGTCCGCTAGTTCGTCCTCGGCGAGATTCATGGCGTCCGCGAAGGTGCCGCGCACCAAGTTGGCGGGCAGCCCGTCGGCGCTTCGCGTGATCATATCGGGCGTGCACACGGCTTCCATCGAAGGCACGTCCTCGGGCGGAACGGCCGCGCGAAGGGCGCCGATGCGCGCGCGGTAGGCGCTCAGCGACGCGTCCGCGCGGGAACGGACCCGGCTGATCTCCGCATCGGACGGACCGCACGCGAACAAGACGGCCCCGAAGCCGAGGAGAACGGAACGCCTCACGGCGCAGTCTCCTGCAGATTCCAGTGCTTCACCACGACCGTATGCGTCGCGAGCCAGGCGTCGAACTCGCGCCAGCTCGGCGAGCTTAAGAAGGCTTCGACCTCATCGGCAGACGCATGCACATGAAGGGCGCAGGACCACGCCGACCTTGCGTGCTCGTCCGCCGGCTCGAGCAGTCGAATGAAGGGGCTGCGCGGCACGCGCTGACGCACCGCCGCAATATCGACCCGCTCGTCAAGACGGTAGTAGCGAACGTGCGTGAGGGGAAAGGACATGGGCTAGAGCTCATCCCGAGGATCGCCGTGGCCAGGTTTTTGAACAGGTTGCGCGGAATTCAGCGTCCGCGAGGCGAAGTAAATGCCAAGCATTTTCGAGGTGAGGGGATGGCTGAAGGTCGTGTGAGCTGGCGGAAACATGGCCACGGCGATTTTTGGGATGAGCTCTATTCAAGAAGGCCGAGGGCTACGCCGGCCAAGTGACCGACGGCGGCTCGAAACATGCCTGCGCCTTCGCCGGAGGCATTGCCCTGGAGGCTCCGCATGTAGACGCCTTGGGCGATGGCGGCGAGACGAAAGAGGCCGAAGGCTTTGAGAACGCGGAACTCGCTGCGCTTCACCTCGCCGCCGAAGCTGGCGTAGCGCTGAAGAAAGTCGTCTTCGCTTGGGATGCCGGACGCCTCAAAGTCCACGCCTTGAAGGCCACCGATGCGTGGGAGTTGCACGTCGTAGAGCATGCACACGTACGCGACGTCCGCGAGGGGATGGCCCAGTGTGGAAAGCTCCCAGTCGATCAGCGCCAACGCCTTCGCGTCGTTCCCATCGAAGATGAGGTTGTCGAGTCGATAGTCGCCATGCACGAGCGTCGTACGCGGCTGCTCCACCGCAAGGCCGGGCAGGCGCGCGATGAGCGTCTCCATCGGCGCCACCTCGTCGGTCTTCGATGCTTCGTATTGCTTCGTCCAGCGCGCGACCTGGCGCGCCATGTAGCCTTCGCGGCGGCCGTAGTCTCCGAGGCCCACGGCGTCCGGATCGACGGCATGCAGCCGTGCGAGCACCCGCGCGAGTTCGTCGTAGATCGCGCGGCGGCCCTCGGGCTGCAGCGTTGGAAGCTGGACCTTCCAAAAGATGCGCCCCGGAAGATGCTCCATCACAAAGAACGGAGTGCCGAGTGCGTCGCTGCTTTCTTCAAAGGCCAGGATGGTTGGCACGGGAACGTCCGTGTCCGCAAGGGCCTTCATCACCCGGGCCTCGCGGTCGACGGCATGGGCGGACTTGAGAAGGGCGCCTTCGGGTTTCTTGCGCAGCACGTACGCCTTGGCGCCGTCATGAACCCAGTACGTCGGATTGGATTGGCCGCCCGCAAAGGAGCGCACATGAAGCGTTTCGTGCTCGCCAATGCGTTCGTTCCACCACGTCGAAAGGGCGTCTTTATCGAGCGAGCTGTCCTCGCGAGTGCCGTCCGGGGCCTGCATGGCAGGAAGGTAACGCAAAGATCTTTGAAATAGGGAGGCGCCGGCCTGCGTTGGGCCCTAGGGATGCCTTGAAGGCAGCTCGCCAAAGGAGCCGAACGCTGATGACACGCGACGACGACGCCGCTTCGACCCTCGAACGCCATCTGGGCCACCACACGGAACGTTGGGCCATCTATGACGGCGTCGTACGCGCCGCTTGGCTTGATGCTCGCCTCGAATCGGCGGAAATCGAGGCGGCGCGTCGCGTGGCCCGAATTCTACGTATCGACGGCCCCACGTCGCTCGCCGGTCCGATGCTCGCGGCCGGGGCGTACAACGAGCTCGATCAGGTGGAAAACCTCTCCGAGGGCGGAAGGCAGGCGCTCCTGGCTACGGCCGCATTTGTCTGTGCCGTCGACGGTGCCTACACGGAGCAAGAGCTCCACTGGCTTGAGGGCCTACGCCGGAGCCTCACGCTCACCGAAGCGGCCGCAGAGCGCCTGCTCGAAGGCTGCTCCACACGTGCACCAGCTCCACCGTGGGCATCTGGATGTTGCCGCCTTTGAATGATGTCGGCTCATGTACGCGTGCACGCGGTGACCCGCTCTGTGTACGCGTACA
>JBCCRV010000640.1:0-4467 GCA_039201085.1 Myxococcota bacterium
GCGTGAGCGGGGCATGAAACACGCTGCGCGGCGCTCCTGAGCTCAACGCTTGCCAGAGCACGCCGTTGTAGCAGAGGCCAAAGACCGCCGTGGCGCCCGCGAGGGGCCACGCCACACCCGGAACGAGGCCCACGAGGCCAGCGGCGACCCCGCCGAAAGCCCCAAGCATCGCGCCCCATCGAAGGCGTATCAGCCAGGCGATTCGCTCCCGCTGCACAAGATCCTTGGGGGGCGCGCCCAGCGCCATGGGCCGATTTGCCACGGTGCAAGCCTGGGGTGGGCGGACGAGTCCGTCGAGCGATGGTGGGGGTCTTTATCGGCGCGCCCCCACGTTTCGCCCCCAACCGGACGGTTGCTGCGATTAAATCTCAGCAATTTCATAAAGATAAGCATCAACGCGACGGTCGCGAGGGTACGGCAAAAATGCGGGAAATATGATCTCTGCGCCGATGTGTCCTACGCCTTGTTCATGACCGACCGGCCCACCGCGTCTCTCTCCCTGCTGCTCGCCATTTCGGCGCTGGGCTGCGGCACCCCGCTTTCCGCCGACCAGCTCAATAGCGTGGTCGAAGCCGAGCGGGGCTCCCTCGAGGAGTGCTCAGACGACCAAACGCGCGAGCTCGAAGCCCGAATTCACGTCGATGCGTCCGGGCGCGTGCTGGACGTACGGGCAAGCGGCGCCCCGCGGGCCGCGGCGTGCGTCGAACGCATCATCGGTGCGTGGGAGTTTCCCGCCGCAACGGCCGAAGTGAAGGCCACCCTTCCGGTCACGCTAACGGCCCGCCCCACGAGCGATCTGCCCGATTAGGGCCTTTCGACATACCATTCGATTGGCTAGAGCGTTCGCCGGCGCACTCCGGCAAAGAAGGTGACTTGCTGGATGCGCGGCCGTCCCCCTAGAGACCGCGGGTGCGCGCCCACCGATGGATGACCCTGGCCTTGCTCGGCTGCGCTGCCACGCCGACGCCAGTGGAGGTATCCGCGGACACACGCCGCGCCTACGGCGAGCTTCTGATCGGCGCCGAGGGATGCCGCGAACCCGGTCCCCCCGCGCTAAGCGCCGCGGACATTCAACGCGACGTCGATCGCGTCGAGCGGCTTTTTCGCCGCGGCTACGCGGGCTTCGACGGCCTCGCGCCGCGGCTCTTCGAGGCAGCCCTCGCAGAAGTAAGGCGCATCGAAGGCCCGATCGATGCGCCCACCCTTCGCGATCGCCTCGCCGAAGCCTTCCGTTTCGTCGACGACAACCACGTGGGCTTTTGGTCCTTCGAACCGGAGCGCGTCTTCCGCGCAACGAGCGGCCACGCGAACGCCTACGTCGCCGACATGCAGGTTCCCGAGCTCTGCAGCCACGGGCTCGAATCGCCGCAAGCGGTCCGCACCTTCGAAGGCGGCGAGCTCGGCGAGCGCTGGCTCGTGCAATCGCGCGGCCCCGTCGAAGCCATCCACTGCAACGGCCAGGCTCGAGCCCTCACGCCGGTCTCGCTCGCCCACGCGTCCGGGCCGGCCTTCGAAAGGCTGGAAGGCCCGTACCCGTGGCTGCGCCTTCGATCGCTGACGACCTCGAACGCCGGAGCCCTCGAGCGCTTCGTCGCCGCGGCCGGCGACGTGCAGGACGCCTCCGTCGTGATCGTCGATCTGCGCCGCACGGGCGGCGGTTCCGATCGCTACCTCCGTCGATTCTTTTCCGCCTTCAGCGCCGCGCCCCTTCGCTACTGGCAGACCGGGCGGCTCTCCAGCGAAGTGATGCTTCAGGGTGCTTACAACTTTTGGTCTTGCGTTCGCGCCGGCGGCACGCGGGACGCGGCCGGCCAGGCCTGGCTCGACGCAAGGATCGCTCGCGCAGAGCGCGAGCTCGATGAGCACATGCGGAGGCGAGGCGTGTACCGCGAGGTGGTCGAGGCCCGCTCCACCGTCGCGCCGGCCCGCACGACGCCCTTTCCAGGCAAGCTGCTGGTTGTCGTCGACCGCGGCTGCCAGTCGGCCTGCGAAACGGCCGTGCTCCTCGCTCGACAGATCCCAGGCACTATCATCGCGGGCGAAAACACCGGCGGCGTCATGAAAGTGGGCGAGCTTCGCTGGTATCGGCTCCCGCGCAGCCGAATCTGGCTTTCGCTGGGCCACCGCCGCCACGACGACCCGACGGGCCGGTTTCGCGAAGCGTACGGCTTTGCGCCGGACATTTGGCTCACGGGCGACGACACGTCCGCGGACATCGGTCGGCTCGCGAGCTGCATGGCACGGGGCGGGTGTGAAGCGCCCCCCCGGGAAGTGCCTGCGTTCGAAAGCGGCCCTAACGTTTTACCGCCCTCGCCATAGGACCGACATGCCACGCCTTCTTCTCATCGCCCTTCTTAGCGCCTGCGGCGCCGGCTCCGACAGCGCCGCCTCGGCCCAATCCGCGCCCGCGCCCGCGGCAGCCGAAGGCCAAGGTACGGCCTACTTCGCGGGTGGATGCTTTTGGTGCATGGAAAAGCCCTTTGAAGAACTCGAGGGCGTGTCCGCCGTGGTGAGCGGCTACATCGGTGGTGAGCAGGAGAACCCCACATACCGACAGGTCAGCTCTGGCGGCACTGGCCACGCCGAAGCCGTGCGCATCGTGTACGACCCAGACGTCATCACCTACGCGCGCTTGCTCGAAGTCTTTTGGCACAACGTCGACCCCACCGACGCCGGCGGTCAGTTTTGCGACCGCGGTAGTCAGTACCGGACGGGCATCTTCGTTTCAAACGCTGAGGAGCGCCGGCTCGCCGAAGCCTCGAAGCAGCACGCAGCGCAGACGCTGGACCGACCCATCGTAACGGAGATCACGGACGCGACGCGCTTCTACGACGCCGAGGACTACCACCAGAACTTTTATCGAACGAACCCGCTTCGCTACAACAGCTACCGGCAAGGATGCGGCCGTGACGCACGCCTCCGCCAGCTCTGGGGCGAAAGCGCCGCTCACTAGACCACCGTTTCGCGCCACCCTTGTAATGCACCGTCGCTTTCACTCAGGCGTTGACTATGAAAACCTGAGGCGTGTACCGCTCCCACGGACTTCTTCTTCTCGCTGGGCTGGCCGGCGCCTGCACCGGCCAAATCGATGATGCGGCCCCCTGGACGCCACCGCCGGACATTGAGTTCGCCGAGCAGTCGGTCGACTTTGCATGCAGTTCGGACGTCGGCATTGACGCACCGCTCCGGCGCCTGAGCCAGTCGCAGCTGAACAACACGCTGAACGATCTGCTCGACGAGCTATTCGGCCCGGAAGCGGCGGCGGTTCGCGACGAGGTTTCGAGCGCCGCCGCGGGCATTCCGAGCGACCAGCGCCTCGGCGCGGCCCAGGACGGTCAGCTGCTCTTTTTTCGGTCAGACCAGGCCGTCGGGTCGGGCGCTGTCGAAGCGCACTACGCCATCGGCCTCGCCCTCGGCCAGTCGCTCTCCCAACCCGAGCGGCTCGTGGCGATGGGCTTTGAGTGCGCCACGAATGCGGACCCTGCAGACGACGCCGCGTGCCTCGACCGATTTGTTCGCGAGCTTGGCGACCTTACCCATCGGCGCACCCTCGCGGACGAAGAGTTCGCATTCTACCGAACCGAGGCCTACGACGGCGGCGACGTCGTGGACCCTATCGCCCTCGCGGACCTCGTCGTGGCGCTGGTGGTTCAGCCGAACTTTGTCTTTCACGTGGAAGGCGTGGGCGGTCTGACGCCTCGCGAAGCCGCCAATCGCCTGAGCTACCACCTCTGGGACACGATGCCCGATGCGCAGCTTCGGGCCGACGCCGATTCGGGACGGCTGCTCACAGACGAAGGCTGGTCCGACGCGATCGATCGCATGCTCGCCGACGATCGCGTCTACCGCTCCGTGCGTCCGTTCCTGCTTGAGTGGTTTCGCTTCGATCAGCTCTACGCGGCTAGCGAGGGTCGAGGTGCGGACTTCGACGCGATCGCCGGCGACCTCGAACTGGACCGGAGCTTTGATCAAGCGGTCGAAGAGGAGATCGCCGACCTTTTCGTGCACACCCTTCGAAGCGGCGGCACCTTTCGCGATTTCTTTCTCACACGCGTGACGACTACGTCCCATCCAGTGCTCGCGGCCGTCTACGGCGTCGACCCCGCCCCCGAAGGTGAAGTCGTCGAGGTTCCTCCAGAGCGCCAGAGCATTCTGACCCGTGTGGCCCTGCTCCTCTCCCGCGCCGAGGTGGCCCTTCCCCTCATAAATTCGATCACCCATCCGATCCTTCGTGGCGTCTTCGTGCGCCGTCAGATCGTCTGCGACGACCTCCCCGCCGCGCCAGGCGGCGCGATGGACAACTTACCGATCGTGGACCGCACGGTGACGGGGTCGCGGGAAGCCACGGAAGTCCTCACGTCCGCCGCCGCCTGCGCCGGATGCCACGGGCGCATCAACCCCACGGGCTACGCGTTTGAAGCCTTCGATGCGATCGGTCAATACCGGTCCGAAGAGCGCCTCTTCGAC
>JBCCRV010000641.1:0-4460 GCA_039201085.1 Myxococcota bacterium
AAGCACGGCAACGGCGCCATTTTCCAAGAGCGAAGCGAGCGCAGCGAGCTCTTCTACGCGGCCCTGGAAGCTAGGAGAGGCGTTCGGAGCGCGAAGACGGAGGGGGATACGGATGGCGGACGGCGGCATAGCCGGGGCCTACGGTTTCACACGTGCGCCCTGAAAGCGAGGGCGTTGCGCCTTCATCGAGAGTCTAAACCAACCGGTCTAGAAGACGGGAAAGTCGTCGGGCCGGTTGCTCGCCATCGTCGGTTGCATCGGTGCCGTACGCATCGAACGTCGCATGGAAGAGCCCATACGCGCCGGGCGAGCTGCGCTGGTGAGCCGAAAGGTGCGAACGTCCGGCCCGTCCGCGCGAAGGCGCGTTCGCAGCGTTTCGAATCCCTCGTGACGCAACTCAAGGGCGACGTCGACGCTGGGCCGCGGGACTTGCACGGGCGACTCGCCGATTCGCAGACCGTCGAGGTAAACGGTGGCTGGCGCGTTCTCGCAGTGAACCTCGACCATATCGGCTTGCGCAGGGACGTTCTCGTTCGAAGCGGTGGGCACCGCGGCGTTTGCCGGCTCGTCGGCCAGTTCGTGAACGTTCGCTTCACCGTCCCCGGAAACCGACGCAACGGCCGGGCCGTCGCGCAGACTCCACGCCAAGGCTCCACCGACGAGCGTGAGTATGGCTACCGCAGCCGTGGCTAGGCGGGGCCTTCGTCGAGCAGGCGCACCTGTATCGGATGGGAGAGCGGGTCCGGTGCTCGCGTCTTGCGGTGCGTCGTCCTCAGGGGCGTCGAGCATGTCTTCCACGCTTGGCAGCTCCACCGCGACTTCCGTTTCGCCGCTCGGAATGGACGTGATGACGCTGCCGCTCGACACCTTTCGCAGGAGCTGCCGTTTCTCTTCGATGCGGTCCGAAAATAGCGCGACAAGTGTTTGCGGTAGCGTGTCTTGGGGAAAGGTGTCGGGTGCGATCACGCGAATCGCCACCAGGAGCGCCCGCCGAAACTCGTCGGCGGTCTGGTATCGCTCGGACCGGTCCTTGGCGAGGGCCTTAAGGCAGACTTCTTCCAACGCGCTGGGGTAGTCGGGAACCACGGACGAGGGCGCAACGACCCGTGCTTTGGACGCCGCGCGAAGGGTGGCCACGGGGGTCGCCCGTCGGAAGAGGCGCCGGCCCGTCGTCAGTTCATAGAGCACGATGCCCAAGGAGAACACGTCGCTTCGGCGGTCGAGGTTCGCTCCGTCGGCCTGCTCCGGCGACATGTACGCAAACTTGCCCTTGAGGGCGCCGGCTTCGGTGACGGTGATGCGGTCAGCGGCCTTGGCGATGCCGAAGTCCATGACCTTCACTTCGCCTCGGTAGGTGATGAAGATGTTTTGCGGCGAAATGTCGCGATGAACGATGTCGAGCGGGTTGCCGTTGAGATCGTTCATCTCGTGCGCTGCATGAAGTCCGCTTGCCGCCTGGGCGACGACGTACGCGCACTCGGCAAAGGACAGCGCATGACCGCGCGCGCGGGCGCGTCGCTGGAGGCTCAGGGCGCTCTCGCCCTCCAAGTATTCCATGACGAGGTAGAGCTGACCCTCGTCTTGGCCAAGCTCCTCGTAGTGCACAACATTCGTGTGATTGATGCGCGCTGCGATGCGCGCTTCGTCCACAAACATGTCGACAAAGCTCCGTTCATTAACGAAGTTTGGAAGGATGCGCTTAATGGCCACCGCCCGCTCGAATCCGCCGGGGCCTTCCTTTCGCGCGAGCAGGATCTCCGCCATGCCGCCCGTGGCAAGCTCGCCGACGATTTCGTACCGACCGAGCCGTTCGCTCATGCCGTCTGCCCGCAGGAGTCTGCTGCGGTGATTCGGTCTGCGGTGATCATCATTGGACTTTCGATCGCGCTGCCTGCACATGCCTGGGCGGACGAAGGCGATCGTGAGCGCGCCATCGAACTTGCCGTGGAGGCTCGCGAGCGCTTCGCGGCCGGCGAATCCGCCGAGGCGGCGGAAATGCTGCAGCGAGCACTCAACGTGTATCCCGAACCCATCCTGCTCTACAACCTTGGGCGAGTTTACGACACCATGGGCATCGAGCACGAGGACGAGGCCTTGGCCGCCTACGAGGCGTACCTCGAACGCGCCCCCGATGCGGCGGACCGCGCGGCCATCGAACAGCGCATCACGTCGCTGCGTGCATCGCAGGATGAGCGCCGGGCCTTGCGCGAGGCCCGCGACGCCGAACGGCGCCGGCGTGAGGCCGCCGAGCGGGAGGCTGCGGCGCAGGCGGCGCAGCGAGGTCCAAGCGCCCTGCCTTGGATCGTTCTGGCGACGGGCGGCGCGGCGCTCGCGACGGGCGGTGTCTTTGGCGGACTCGCGCTGAGATCGAACCGCGATGCGAAGGTGCAGACCGAACACATTCGAGCGGCGGAGCTGGCGGACGAGGCGAGTTCGCGCGCCACCGTGGCCAACGCCCTCCTCGTGGTGGGCGGCGTGGTGGCTGCGACTGGGCTGGTCTGGCTCATCGTCGATCGGCGCCGGTCTCGCGCCCGTCGGCAGGTTCGGGTCGGCGTGGGTCCGGCGGCGCTTTCGGTGCAGGGATCGTGGTAGGGCCTTCGTTTCAAAGCGTTTGGGTCTGCGCAGCGGTCCTCGCCGGCGCCGGGTGCGTCCTCGACGATGTGCCGCTCGCCGGCTTGAGCTGCGAGTGCGCCCCCGGCTGGGGCTGCGATCGTGAGCGAAACGTATGCGTTGAAGGCCTCGTCGAAGAAGAGATCGTGTGTGGGCGCGCCGGGGTGAGCGCGGGGACCGTGCTGATTTCGAACCTGACGCGCGTATGGGTTACGCCAAACCAAGTTCGCCTCGAATGGGAGGCCGAGGGACTTGACGATCTTCGCGAGTATCGCCTCGACGTGGCGTCGGCGCCCGAAGACCTAGTGTTTGGCACCGGCGATCGAACGGTCGACGCCGACGAAAACCCCGAGTTCGATCGGCCGCGGCTTTTGGGGGCGCAGGACGATGTGCTGCGAACCACGCTTCGCGGGCTGGAGCCCGACACCGAATACGCCGTGCGTCTCGTCGCCGAGGACGTGGGCGGCGGCTTTTCCTGCAGCGACGTATTGGTCGTGCAAACGAACCCCTCGCCGCGCGTCACCATGCGAACGCTGATCGACGAACAGGAGCTGCTCCAGGCCCCTGCCACGCGTCCCACCTGCGCGTCGCGCAGCATCGACCCGCCAAGCAGTCGCTTTGGCGAAGCGCATTACGCGCACACCATCGAGTGCCGCGTCGTCTGCCCATTGGTCAACGGCGTGCCTGCTGAATCGTGCGACGAGTCGATGATCTTCTCGCGCTCACTCTGCCCGCCGAACGGTGACGACGCGGACGTGGGGCTCACGTGCTACGAGAACGTGCGCTTTCGTGGTTTTGAAGAGGCGCTCACCATGTCCGTCGGGCAGTTTGAGGACGCCTACGTGGAGGTCTGGATCGCGATCGTTCAACCGGACAACGCCAATGGCTCGCTGCCCCCGACGGGCGGCTGGGGGGAAATGGGGATTCGCTACGAAGGCGACGGGGTCGGAGATGGCCGTACTTATGCAGGCTTTCGCAACACGACATTCGTGGCGGACGCTGGCTATCACCGATACCAAGTTCCACTCAGCGAACTCTCACCGCGTCTGCCCGTAAGCGAGGACGGCCTCGAGTTGGTGGTCAACGGCGTGCGGATGGGCACCCAGTTCAGCCACGGAACGGTGGTGCGAATGGACGCCGCCAGCATCAACTGGTAGGCGCGTGCCCGTCCTCGATACGCGCTACGTTCGAAACGAGCTTTGGCATGGTGTCGCGCACCACGACGGCGCAGGTCAAAAGCGACGGTGAACCCGGATGCGCGGTCTACCACCTCGCGTGGGTGTAGAAGGCGCCACTTCAGAAACGTTCTAACGACGGGTGAGGGCGCACTCGAAGGCGATGTTGGACGCGCTCATCCGACCGTCGCCGCCCTCTTGCTCGAAAGCGAGCGCGTCGATGGTTCCGCGAACCCGGTCGCTGAGCGCGTCGATCGTGAGCGTTGCGTCGCCGCTCCTTTGAAAGCAGCGAAACGGTTCCTGAGCCATGTAGTTCAGGCTGCTTCGGCCGCCATCGTACGCCTCCACGGGCTGGGCGCCTGGCTCGCGAACGTTGGCGATCGAGAGAACGAGCTGCCGGTTGGGATCGCTCACGGGCCGCGTCGCCTCGTCGTCGGCAAAGTCTCGAGCGACGATGCGCAGCTGGTGCGTCGAAGGCCAGAGCGTGCAGCTCACAGTGTCCGCGTCGAAGGCGGGTCCCTCGGAAAGTGACGCCCGCACATCGTCCGAGAGTGCGCGTTCTACGGCCGGCGCCACCCCCGGCGTTTCCAAGGCCGCGGGCGGCGGCGTTTGGGGGGCCGAAGGCGCGTTGCAAGCGACGGGCGCGACCGGACACAACAAAGTGTCGGCCTGGGC
>JBCCRV010000642.1:0-4457 GCA_039201085.1 Myxococcota bacterium
GCGCAGCGTGTTTCATGCCCCGCTCACGCAGGCGATGGTCGACGTGGCGATGCTGACGGTGCTCTTGTGGTCCGCCGGCGGTCTCGAAACGCCCTTTTGGACGTTCTACATCTTTCACGTCGCCTTGGTCGCCATCCTCGGCGGCATTCGCTGGCTCATGATCGCCGTTGCGATCTCCCTCGCGGGCGTGGGCTTTCTGGCCCTTTCCAGCGTCGTTCCGGTGCTTCGCATCGCCAGTTGGAACCCCGTGGAGCCCCTGGGGGTCGTGGCGGATGGCATCGCCTTTGTCCTCACGCTTGTGGGCGCCGCGTACATCATCGCGCATGCCGTACGCGACCTGAAGACGCGCGAGCTCGAGCTTGAGGAAGCGCGCGACCGCGCCGCCCTCGACTACCGGCTGCTCTCGAACACGCTGGAGGGTCTGGAGGCCGGCCTGGAGGTCATCGACGCGAAGGGTCACGTCACCTACCGGAACCGTCTTGCCGCGCGCATTTCCGAGCGGGGCTCGATCGGTGAAAAGTGGCGGTGCGCCGGCCACCACGGCGCGTGTGAGCGTGACGCGACGGGCCTTTGCCCGATCGAAGCCCTCAAGGACGACGAGCTTGCGCCCGCGCGCTGCCGTTTCGCGGCGAAGATCGACGACGAGGAACGTGTTTACGAGATGCTCTCGCTGCCGATCGAAGAAGACGATCGCGTGATGAACCTCTACCTGGACCGAACGGAAGCCACGATGGCCGAGGCCCGTTTGATCCTCGCGGAACGGCTCGCGAGCCTTGGGCGCGTCGCCCAAGGTGTTGCCCACGAACTCAACACGCCCCTGGCGACGATTCGTACGCTCGCCACGGACATGCGTCAGGTGATCGGTGACCTCGATGCGACGGGCGAAGTGGCGCGGGACCTCGACGAGTCGGCGGCGCTCATTCGCGACGAGACCCGCCGCCTGGGACGGATTACCCCGGCTTTGCTCGCAGGTGGAGACTTGGTGCGCGCGCGCACCGAAGGCGAACTGCCGCTTTCCGCCGCCGTCGAGCGTGCGCGAGCGATCGTGACGGCGGGCCAGAGTGAAGAGCGCATCGTCGTCGATGAGAGCGTGGCCTTGCGTACGGAAGCAGACGGCGATCGGCTTGTGCAGGTGCTCGTGAACCTGTTTCAAAACGCGTTGGATGCGTCGCGCGAAACGCGCGGGAAGGTGCGCGTCTACGCGGAAGAGATGCGCATCAGTGGTGCGGGCGACGCGGTGCTCTTGGTGGTCCAGGACGAAGGAAGCGGCATCGACCCGGCGATGGAGGGTCGGCTCTTTGAGCCCTTCTCGACCACGAAGCCGCCGGGCGAAGGCACGGGGCTCGGCCTCTACATGTCGTACATGATCGTGCAGGCCATGGGCGGAAGTCTTTCGCTGCGTAACCGCGAAGGCGGCGGCGCCGTCGCGTACATTCAGCTGCCGCGGCGCGTTAGCGCCGTTCCGAGCGAGCAACTCGTTCCCTTGACGAAGAAGCCGGCGTCGGTAAACCCCGCTAAGGCTTCATGAGCGGCGCTCGAATTCTCATTATTGACGACGATGCCGGCTTTCGCTTTGCGATGCGGAAGGCGCTGCGCCGCTTGGGCTACGAAGCGGTCGAGGCGGAAAGCGGCGAGCAAGCGCTGCCGCTTCTGATCGGTCCCGACGCACCCGACGCGGCGCTCCTCGATCTTCGCATGAAGGGCATTGGCGGGCTCGAGGTACTGCGTCGTCGCGGTTCGTCACCCGTTTCGATCATCGTGCTGACCGGTCACGGTAGCGTGGAAGCGGCCGTCGAAGCGATGCGCCTCGGCGCCTTTTCCTTCTTGGAAAAGCCCGTCGACGGTTCGGAGCTGGCGCCGCTGCTCGACTCGGCCATTCGCGATACGCGTCAGCGAACGGACGGCGAAGAGCAGGACTTTGTACCGCCGCTCGTCGGGCGGTCGCCCGCCATGGACGAAGTGGCCCACTTCATCTCCACCGGTGGGCCCACGGCCGAAACGGTGACGGTGTTCGGCGAGACCGGCACGGGCAAAGAGATCGTCGCGCGCCACATTCATCGAGCGTCCCGCCGCGAAGGCGCGTTTGTGGCTATGAACGCGGCGTGCGTCCCGCGCGAGCTCTTTGAAAGCGAGCTCTTTGGCCACAAGCGCGGCGCCTTCACGGGCGCCACGGCAGACCGCCTCGGTCTCTTTCGTGAAGCCGATGGAGGCACGCTCTTCATCGATGAACTTGGCGAACTGCCCGTGGACATGCAGGCCAAGCTGCTGCGCGTCTTGGAGACGCGGCGCGTTCGCGGCGTGGGTGACTCCAAGGAACACGAAATCGACGCGCGCATCGTGGCGGCCACGAACCGCGACCTTTGGGCAGATGTGCGTGAGGGTCGCTTTCGGGAGGACCTTTATTTTCGCCTCCAGGTCTTTCCGATCGTGCTCACGCCCTTGCGTGATCGAAAGGAAGACATCCTTCCGCTCGCCGAACATCTCCTCGGCCGGGTCGGTCGCTCGTCGCTCTTGCTTTCCGATTCGGCCCAGTTGGCGCTCCTGGACTACGACTGGCCCGGCAACGTTCGCGAGCTGCTAAACGTGCTTCGGCGCGCGTCACTTTTTGCCAAAGGGAACGAACTGAGCGGTGAGCTCGTGCGCCGGATGGAAGCGGCGAGCGTCTTTGGCCATCAGGACGTGCGACAGAGCGCAAGCCCCGCCGCGACAACGCAAAGTCTGGCGGAAGTCGAACGCCAGCACATCGAGCGCGTGCTCGCTTCGCTCGACGGAAACGTGACGAAGGCAGCGATTCAGCTGGGGATCGACCGGCGCACGCTTCAGCGAAAGCTCAAGGCCTTCGGTCTGAGCGCATGAAGCGCGGGGCGCTTCTGTGGTCGATCGCCGCGGCGTGCGGAGCCGCCCCGCCGCCACAGGAACGGACGCCCACGACCCAGGTGGCCGTGGCCCTGCGCCTCACGTCCGCGCCCGAACAGGCCGGCGTTCCCGCTTCGCGCGTGCAGGTGGTGTTGATCGAGCGCGGCCAGGATGCGCGCACCTACGAAGCCGGCGTGTACCGCGGCATTTGCACCCATGAGCGAAGCCGTGACGCCCTTGCCAGCGTTCGCTGCTGGTGGCGCGGTGACGAACGGCTCATGCGACTGATTCGTACGCGGGACGGACTGCAGCTCCAGGGGGCCCGGGAAGCGTTGAACGTGCCCTTGGCGCGCGACACGCGCATTCGCGCACTTGAGTGAGTCAATGCGGGTCATGTGTGCATTCGCCCACGTACTTTCTTGAAGGGAAATCGCGCGGTAAACTTACCGTCATGCGGGCGTTTGCAACGGTTTGCCTCTTGGGCCTCATGGCCTGCGAAGGCGGGTTGATCTTCACCAACGAAGGCACCGCCGGCGGCGGTGGTGAGCCCCGACCGATGCCGATGCCCATGCCCGGCGAGGACGCCGGCATCGTCCTTCTCGACTCCGGCCCGGCCGAAGACTCGGGCGCGCCGACCGATCCCGAGGACGCCGGTACGCCGCCCGAAGACGCCGCGCCGCCGCCCGCGGACGCCGCGCCGCCGCCCGAAGACACCGGCCCCGTCGACCCAGTCGATCCGCCGCCCCCCGCGCCCGCCGATTGCGAAGGCCCGGAAGAGGCCGCCGTGCGCGCGCTCGCCAACGAAGCCCGCGCCGCCGACGGAACGGGTCCGCTGGCGTGCGATCCGCTCATGGCCCAGGTGGCGCGCGCGCACGGGCAGGACATGTGCGACGAGGGCTACTTCGCGCACAACTCGCAAGACGGCAGCACGCCCTTCGACCGCATGCGAGAAGCCGGCGTGAGCTACGGCACCGCCGGCGAAAATATCGCCCGCGGTCAGCGAACGCCCGACGCGGTGCACACCGGCTGGATGAACAGCTCGGGCCATCGACGGAACATTCTCAATGACCGCTTCGGCCGAATCGGCATCGGCTACGTCGCGTGCCCAAGCGGCCGAGGGCCGTTCTGGGTTCAGGTCTTCGCGAACTAGCGGCGGGGTCGTTCGAGCGGCCGGGCGTTCGAGTGCGGTGCGCCGGTGGGAACCGGCGGGGGAGAGGGGCTTCACCCGCCGGACGCGGTTGAAGCTGCGGTGGACGCGCTCGCTGTGCTCGCGGTCCACGCCGCCGCCTTCGGCGTCGGGCTTCAAAGCGTCCTCTGGGTAAAGCCCCTCTCCCCCGCCTTCCTATGCCGTCGAACGGTGAAAAAAATGGGTGGGGGCAGCGTCCTATGGCTCTCGTGTCTTGCGACACGACCATAGGACGCGGGACACAGCCCACGTGACCCAAACGTAAGGCGTCGTGGACGCGCAACGTCTGGTCCGTACGCGCGGGCAGCATTCGAGCAACTGAACCCGTTCGTCTGTGTGCCGGCGTCACGTGAGCTCAGCTGACAACCCCCCGCGCGCAGGCCGACCGGAACGACCCGTCTCCGTCTCCGTCTCC
>JBCCRV010000643.1:0-4455 GCA_039201085.1 Myxococcota bacterium
CAAAGCTGGGTCGGCGTCGGAAGTCGCGACGAAGAGCCAGGGCGAACGGGCCTCGCGCACTTCTTTGAGCACTTGATGTTTGTGGGCACGGAGCGTTTTCCGCCCGGCGAGTTCGACCGCGAACTCGAAGCGATCGGCGCCGAGTTCAACGCCGCCACCTGGACCGATTGGACGCAGTACTACGCAACGTTTCGCTCAAAGGAACTTGAGCGCGTGCTCGAGCTCGAAGCGGACCGTTTCGCGAACCTGGCCCTCGGTGAAGCGCAAATCGCCTCCGAGCGGGAGGTGGTCATCAGCGAGCGGCGCGACCGGGTCGATGACGACGTGAACGGCAAGGCCGGTGAGCTGCTCTTTCGCTTGGCCTTTCGCAAGCACGGCTACGGCCACCCTACGATTGGCTGGATGAAGGACATTCGCCGCTATGACCGCACGGGCTGCCGGGCCTTCGCCAAGCGGCACTACCGGCCCGGCCGGGCCGCGCTCGTGGTCGCGGGCAAACTCGACGCGCAGCACACCCTCGAGCTCGTTCAGGCGCACTACGGCGGACTCACGCGCGCCCGGAAGCGGCCGCGCCTCCGGCGACCCGAACCCGCCCAGCGGCGCGAACGGCGAGTGACAACGACCCTTCCCGCCGAAGCGGAAAAGCTGCTCATCGGCTACAAGGCGCCCGCCATCACCGAGCGCGACTGGCGCGTGCTTGCCGTGGCCGGCGACCTGCTCCTTGGCGGGCGAAGCGGCAGCCTCTACCGCGAGCTCGTTTTGGACGCGGAACTCGCGACGAGCGCATACGGTTCGCTCACCCCCTTCGAGCAACCGGGGCTCTACGAGGTCGGGCTTTCGATGCGGCCGGGCCAGAGCGCGGAGACGGCACTCGGGCGAGTAGATGCGGCGATGGCGCGACTCGCGGATCACGGACCAAGCCAAGACGCCTTGGAACGAGCCAAGGCGCGCTCCGAGCTCGCGCTCCTTTCGTCCGCCGGCGGCGTCAGCGGCCGGGCCGAGCAAGTGGGCTTTGACGTCACCGTGCTCGGCCAGCCCCTTTCGCTCGACGCGCGCATCGACGCGTACCGCTCGGTGAGCGCGACGGACGTGCAGCGGGCCGCGCGAGCGTACTTTCGTGCGAGCGGCCGAAGCGTCGTGGTCGTGAAGCCGGAGCCCTCGTGAGCAGGCCCGTCGAAATCACCACCCCCGGTGGTCTCTCCCTCGTGTACGAGCAGGCGCGGGCTTTGCCGCTGACGGACTTCGTGCTCGTATGGCGCTCGGGCGCCGTCGCCGACGGCGAACACGCCGGCGCGACCCGCCTTCTCGCACGCCTGCTGCGACGCGGCCCGCGTGGACTCACGCCCGCCCGCGTGGACGAAACCCTTTCGTCCCTCGGCGCGCGCCTTTCGATCGTGACGGCCCGCGAATCGGTGCGCGTGTACGGCAGCGTGCTGGCACGAAACACGGGCGCCTTTCTCTCACTGCTTGGACGCTTGCTGTGCGAGCCCGCCCTGCGCGCCAAAGACCTTGCGCGCGAGCGCCGCCGGATCCTCGGCGAACTCAGCGAAGAGCGCGAAGATGACGGCACGCTCGCCGAGCGCCATCACCGCGCACACATGTTTGGAACGCACGCGTATGGCCGCCCGATCGGTGGCCACGAAAAGAGCGTTCGTGGCGTGCGCCGAGAAACGCTCCAGACGCTGCACGCCCGCCACTATCGCAAGGGCAACCTCTTCTTCGGGATCAGCAGCCCGCACCCATCGGCGGAGCTCGTCGCCCAGCTCGACGACGCCTTTGCGGGCGCGCCGTCCGGGAAGCGCGCGCTTCCTCGTTTGCAGAGCCTTCGCCATCGACCCGGGCGCCGCGTGCGCATCGTGCAGCGCAGCGGTCGTAACCAGTGCCAGCTGGCCGTAGGTACGCTCGGCGCGGCCAAGGGCGACCCGGCGCGAACGGCGTTGATCGTAGGCGACTACGCCTTCGGTGGTCTCTTTTCGTCGCCCTTGGTTCAAGAAGTCCGCGGCGCGCGCGGCTGGAGCTACAGCGCCCAATCGGTGCTTCGGCTCGGCCAAGCGCGCGAAAGCTGGACCTTCTGGACCCACCCGCAGGCGGACCGAGCCGCCGCTTGCGCGGCCCTTGAGCTCGAACTGATGGAGCGACTGGTAGCGTGCGGCCCGTCGGCGGAGGACCTGCAGCTTGCCAAACGCTACCTCATCGGAAGCCGCGCCCTCGACATCGACACGGCCGCGCGCCGCACCGAGTTGGCCCTCGAAGCCCGCTACGAAGGCAAGCCCCTCGATTGGCCGCATGGCTACGAAGGGCGCATTCGCGGCGTGAAGCGCAAGGCCATCCAGGAAGCCTTTGAACGCTGCATCGATCCCGCGGCCGCGCGGATCACCGCCGTCGGCGACGCCAAGCTACTCGCCCAGGCGTTCGAGAAACTTCCCGGCGTCACCCACGTGGAAGTCGTTCAGCCCTAAGCGCTCTAAAGGACGCCCCGCGCCTACGTAGACCGGCGCGGACGTTTAGATCGCTGCGACGCTTCCATCAGCGACCGCCCTATGGGTTGAGGATGCCGATTCCGACGCCGGCGCAAACCGGCTCTTGGCCATCCGGCACCCGCCACCATGGCTCAAGCTCCGTAACTCGGCTGCGGAAGTTGGTGTCCGTCGGTTCGAGATTGACGCGTATCTCAAACGCTTGAAGGACGTTGTTCGCATCAGAACGGCTGCAAACAGGCTCTTCCGTGTTGCTCTCGCACGCATCCACGAGAACGGTCGCCGCGGGCACGACAAAGTTAAAAGCCAGGTCGCCGGCGGTTTGAAGCTCGCCATCGCCGTCGCGGTCGAAGAATACGACCACGTTGACGTCCAATCCTTCGTCCAAGACGTCTGGCAGCACCAAGTCCGACTGAAAAGCATCGCTTTCGATGCGCGGGGGTTCGTTCACGGCCGCCCGTCGAGCAAACGCGAGGGGCCGAATCACTTCTCGGTCGTCTTCGACGACTGTGGTGGTTACGCGTACTTCCACGTTTCGCATGAGGGTCTCAGCCGTCAGGCGGTTCCGGCCTTCCTCGTCGTCGGGAAGACGCGGGTCACGAAATCGAACGATCAAGTCTGTACCGCGACCCCGCGACACGAACGTGGAGTCCTCGGTGATGGCCTCGCCGTCGGCCGTCACGCGCGTCGCCGAAAGGTTCACGAAATTGCTCACCAAATGCACAAACGGTTCTTGATTGGCGTCACACGCCGCCGGAATCGCCCACTGATGGTCTGGCGAAGTCGGGGGGTTGTCTGCAATGAGCTGCGTCAGACCATCCCGACCTTGATCGGCATAGAACTCGATGCGCGCTCGGCCCTCCGTCGCATTTGCGGCCCCCTCTACAACGTTGGGGATCGTCAGCTGAAACTCAGGACTCGGAAGCGGGTCCAGGTACGCCAGGAAGTCACGTCGGTCGAGGGTGCTCGCTCCTTCGACACTGACTTCGCGCACCACTTCGATGAAGAACTCGTGCCGACGTTCGATATCCGCGCAGACGGTGGCGTTCGAATGGGTGCCAAAGTCCGTCATCGGCATGTCGAGGTCGCACGAAGGATCGAACTGAAAGTTATCGACGCTGTCGATCTGAGTGCAGGCCACCGCGGCTGCTGCGACAACGATAAGGAAGAAAGAACGCATCAAAACACTCCCTGCATGCCGAATGAGCAACCGTCATCCGTACAGCTGGCCGTGGGCGCCTGGTTGCCGCCGCGCTTCAGAACAAGCAACAACACCACGCCGGCCACAGTGAGGGCGGCTCCAGAATACAGCAGCGCATCGGTGGTCCGCTGCAGGCGCAACGTTGAAGACTGCTCACCGTCCAAGTCAAAGTCCTGGGGGCAGAACCCGTCGGGACAGGAACTCTCGAGGTCGCTGAATCGACTCGAAGCCGCGGCAGCGGTAACACCACCGGCAATCAACGCAGCAACGCCGGTTCCAGCGACGACCCAGCCAACGGGGCTCGGCCGCCCCTCCGCCTCCGCGGCGCGCTGCTGCGCTTCGGCCGCTCGCGCAGCCTCTTGTTCGGCACGGGCCTCGGCGGCGGCGGCCTCGGCGGCCAAACGCTCGCGCTCCGCTTCTTCCGCCTGCTGCTCCGCTGCCTGCTCTTCCAGCGAGCGACGCATCGCACGGGCGCGGGCACTCAGGCGGGCCGCATCCTCAGCGTCGGGCGCGCCGTCGAGGTAGCCCTCGAGGGCGCGAAGCGAATCGTTCAGCCGACCGGCGTCACGGTAGGCGAGATAGGCGTTGAAGAGCATGCTTGGACGAGCCGAAAGCCGGTGCGCCTCCTCAAACTCTTGGGCGGCCTCGAGAAACCGTCCGCCCTCGTAGAGCGCTTGGGCGATACGAAAGTGGTTGCGGGCCTCACCCTCGTCGAGCTCGACGTCGCGCATCGCCTGAACCCCCTGCGGGTCGTAGTCCGGGTCGGAAGGGTCAGCG
>JBCCRV010000644.1:0-4454 GCA_039201085.1 Myxococcota bacterium
GGATCTGGGACGCGGCGAGGCGGTAGAACTCGGCGAGCTGCGGCCGCAGGCTTTCGTTCGAAAGACTCAGGGCCAGTAGGTCCGCGACGACAAGCGCTTCGTCCGAGCGCTCGGCGCGAATCGACCAGAGCGTTTCGAGCGAACGGCGCAGCGATATGAACGGACTTTCACCGCCCGTCCACGCTTCGATGGTGCGCCGCTGGACGGCGCCCAGGGCCGTTTCGAGCACCACGTGCAGAAGCGCTTCCTTCGTCGGGACGTGGTAGTGCACGGCGCCTTTGCTCATGCCCGCTTCCTTCGCGATGTCGAGCAAAGATGTCCGCGCATAGCCCTGCCGAGCGAGCACGCGAATGGCAGCGCTAACGATCTCCGCCGCGGAGCGCTCGGACTTCTTGTAGGGCACGGCGGCAGGTTGCCCGGGCGCTCGAAGGCCGTCAATCGATCTCGGCTAGAGCTCTTCGTACCGGTCGACCACGGTGATGGCGTCGATGGTGGGCATCGCTGCTTCGGCCCGTGCGCCGCCGCTCGGCAGGAGGCGCCGCAGCGAGAGGTTCGCCGAACCGGAAAGGGTGGCGTCGCCGCAGGAGACGACGCCGGCGAGCGTGTCCGAGCCGAGGGGAGGCCCCACGGAAACCAGCGCGTCGCCCTCGAGCATGCCGGCGGTGCTCACGGCGACGTAGCGGGTGCATGACGCGGTTGCGAGGGTGAGCGGCGTCGTGTTCTCGCGAAGCAGCACCCGGTCTGCGCCAGCGCCGATCAAGCGGGTCGCTTCCGCGTGGGCCATGCGATGCTCAAGGGAAAGCGTACTGGCGACGTCGAACACGCCCGGCAGGCGAAACACGCGCAGTTCGCCCATCCCGACGCCGTTGAAGAGCACGTCGCTGCCGCAGGTGGCGATCGAGCGCACCCAAGTTCCGCAGCCCGTCGAGCCAACTTCGTCGAGCTGGGAACCCGGCGAAGCCAGGGCCGCGACGACGCCGCACGCCCCTTCCAGCTCCACGTTCGCTTCGGTGCCGAGGTCGAAGGAGCGCCACTCGCCGACGGCTTCGTAGCCGCGCCGGCGCAGGTCGGCTTCGACGCCGGTCTTCGGGTCCGCACCGACGGGCACCTCGCACAGTCGCCAGTGAAGGCCCGAAACGCTTGAGCGCGCGATCTCCGCGTCCGAAGGCGCCGCCGGCGCTTCCGGTTCGCGGGTTGTGGCCACGACGATGAGAATCGCGCCGAGGGCCAAGGTGAGCAGCACGGCCCCGCCGATCCAGCCGCCGTAGTCGGACCGGCCCTCCGATGTTTCGCCCCGTGCCACGGGCCAGAGAGTATCGCGTTTGACCGCTCGCTTCGACTCGGTGTTTCCGGGGCTGGCGAGAGCACATCGGCCGTGCGCGGCCGCTCGGCGGCCGGAAACACCCATCTCCCTTCGTCCCGTCCAACACACATTTCGTCGGCTCATTGCCGAGCGATATCCGCGCTTCGGCCCGAAAATCGGTCACGCGCAGGATGGGCTTAGGCTCGCGCCACCAGTCGCGTGCTGGGCCTCGGGCTGGTGGTTCGGCGCCGCCGGCCGCAGACTTTAGATCGGCGATGGACGGGCGAAGCACAGCGAGGAAAAGCAAGCGGCTCGGTGCCGTCCTTGGCGCCGTCGCCCTGATCGGCGCGTGTTCAACGACGGCGGCGACGGCCCGCATTCGCGTGCCCGCGCAGATCCCGCTTCGAACCTTTCCCTATGTGGTGGTGATTCCCGAGTCGACCCCCGACTCGCAGGTGATTGCGCGGGGGCTTTTGGATCGACTTCAGGGCTCGCCCTCGGAAGCGATCCTGCTGAGCGAAACGGCCCTGGCTTCGCGCCGGGCGCAGCGAACGATGCCGGCGGCGAGTGTGGTCGTGCGCATCTTCACGCGGTTCGACTCCAGCTTCGTCTCCCGCCCGAGTCGCAACAACGAGACCGTGTGCGGCCCAAACGGGTGCTTTACGAGGCCGCGCACGGTGTTTGTGCAGGTGCCCTTGGTGCATGGCGAGCTCTTTATCGAGGTGCACGATGGGCCCACGGACGCACGTCTCCAGCGCATGCGCTTTACGGCCGACGAGCAAGGGGGCGGCGTCGACGTGCTGCTGCGTGATCGCGTCGTTGCGCGCCTCGGCGGCCAGCTCCTCGAGGCCCTTGAACCGCGGACGGCGATCGTACGCGTGGAGTTCGAACGGGTGCGGCTCGAAGGCATGGAGAGCGCCCTCGACTTGCTCGAAGCAGGCCGCTGGAGCCGGGGCCGCGAGCGGCTCGAGGCGTTACGGCCGAAGGCCGAGATGCTGCCGGCGCGCGCACGCGCGGCCTACTTCTACAACCTCGGCCTGGCGCTGCGCTTTGAAGGCCAAGGGCAGCGTGAGTGGTCGGGTCTCTTCGAGCGTGCGGAAGATGCCTTCCGGCAGGCGGTGCGCCTCGACCCGCGGCCCCGCTACGACGACGCGCTTCGGCAGCTTCGCGACCACCGACGGCAGCTCCTCGCGATCGCCGCCCAGGACGATGCGGCGGAGCACAACTTTCGTCTCGGCCGCGCGCCGCCCCCGCCACCACCGCCCCCGGGCTACCTGCAGAACCGAACGCCGGCGCCCTAAAGGCCGCCCAGCGTGCCAACTGACGGAACACGATTTGGCGACAGCGGTCCGGATCTACCCTGGCGCAGCAGGCGCAAGTGGGGCTGACTAGCAAGGTTCGAAGGGAGAGGGGACATCCCGCTGATCAGCGACGCGCCTTCGGAGCCCGTCAGCGCAGTTCAGAGTGAGAGGGAAGAGTGGAGCGTGAAGACGCTCACGCCTACGCTTCAAGTGTCAACGCCGAGGCGGCGCGGACGGCTTGCTCCGCTGATCGCGACGGTTCCGCGCGGCGTGCGCGAGCGCACCTTTCGCGTAGGCTCTGCCCATGAGCGAACGTTCAAAGGTCGGGGAGCGCGCCCCGCGCATCGCCGCTGTCATGGCCCGGCTTCTCGGCGACGAAGGCTGTCCGTGGGATCGCGCCCAGTCCCTGCGCAGCCTGCGCCCCTACGTGGTCGAAGAGGCCTTTGAAGTGGTGGAAGCGATCGACGCGCTCGAGGCCGCGGGCGCGGCTTCGTACGAAACGCAGCGAGGCGAAGCGGCGCCCGCGCCCGAACCCTTGCGCGCCGCCCTTCGCGACGAGCTCGGCGATCTGCTCTTTCAGGTGGTCTTTCAGTCGGCCCTTGCGGAGCGCCAAGGCTGGTTCGACCTGGACGATGTGGTCGATGCGATCGCGTCGAAGATGGAGCGACGGCATCCGTGGGTGTTCGGCAGCGAAGAAGCCGCAGACGATGCCGATACGGCGCTCTCGCGCTGGGAAGCGATGAAGGCGAAGGAAAAGCGCGAGCGCGGCGCCCTGGGCGGCGTGCCCGCGGCGATGCCGGCGCTCCTGCGCGCGCACCGCGTCGGCGCCAAAGCCGCCGCCGTCGGCTACGACTGGCCGGACCCAGCAGGCGTGCTGAAAAAGGTCCAGGAAGAAGTGGGCGAGCTTGAGGCGGCGCTCGCGAGCGGCGATGACGCCGCCATCGAAGAGGAGCTGGGCGACGCGCTCTTCGCCCTCGCCAGCCTGGCGCGCAAGCGCGGACTCGACGCCGAAGCCGCGCTACGCAAGAGTTTGGAGAAGTTCTCCCGTCGCTTTCGCCACGCGGAGCTCGCGGCGGGTGAGGACGGCCTCAAGTCGCTGACGGACGAAGGGCGCGACGCGCTCTGGGAAGCGGCCAAGGCCGCCGAAGCGTAGCCATCGCCGGTGCGCCAAGCGCCGCCGCTGTCGGCTTCGACGCTCTGGACTGCGAGAAGGCGCGTGTGTCACGAAGACCCGCGGAGCGCGTCGAAGTGTGAACAGCGCTTGGCGCGCGGCGGCTTCATATCGGTGGATATATGAAGGCATGCATCTTGCTCGATGCGCCGGCCATGCAGCGCCTCGCCTTTGTCTTCGTTTGCCTTCTCGTTCTCCCGGACGGCGCCCAAGCCCATCTCGGTCGCCAAGAACACGAGTCGTTCACCCAGTTCATGGTCCGCGTCAGCGGCTTCGAGCCTGAGCGGGGCGTCGAACTGCTCGAGGAAGCGGAAGGCCGAGCCTGGCTTCGCGCCGAGTTCGGTGAACGATCGCTTTCGCGACGGGCTCAGAGCGAACCCTTCTCGCTGGACCGCTTCTTAAGAAACACCGCCGAAGCGCCCCTCGCAGTGTTCAGAACCAACGAGCACGCGATTCTCATGACCCCGACGCTGGGCGATCCCTGCGACGCGTCTACCATTGTGATCGCGAGGCAGAGTCGTGAAGTGCTCGTCGGCGAGAGATACCGCACGCGCTGCACCATCCGTTTCTTTGCCCCCGAGTACGGTGGACCGCTCGCGCTCTTCTTGGGCGGCGGCGGCTACTCCAGCGGAATGATCGGCGCCGACCTCTGGATGATCGACCTGACGCGCGCTCGACC
>JBCCRV010000645.1:0-4440 GCA_039201085.1 Myxococcota bacterium
ACGCGCCTCATCGAAGGCGCAAGCTGGAGCGAAGCGCACCGCGGAACGAACGCGATCGGAACTGCGGCTTCGATGGAACAGCCGACCGTCGTCTTGGGGCACGCGCACTTCGCCGAGGACTACCGCGAGCTCGCTTGCTATGCGGCGCCGGTCCTCGACGTTCACGGGAAGGTCGTCGCCGTACTCGACGCCACGTCGCACCTGAGGAACGCAAGCCGCCGAATCGGCGCCACCGTCGCCGCGACGGCGCAGGTTCTCTCCGAGCTGCTCCGATTGGAGTCGTACGCGAGCGCGAGCTCGGCCGTCTTCAACACGCTCTTGCGCACGCTCAACCGAAGCTCCGAACCCGCCTTGGTTGTCGAAGCGCCCGGCCGCGTCGTGCGAATGAACGCCGCCGCCGCCGCCGCCGGTCTGCGCATGCGCCAAGTCGATGCGGTCTTGGGCGTGACGTGGAACGAGCTCATGGACTGTGCGACGGTGGGCGAGGGGTATGAGCTCGCCCTGCCCTCCGGCGAGCACTACCGCCTGCACGCCGAACCGATGGTAGGGCCCGCGGGCCAAACGTTGGGGATCCTCGTTCAGCTAGAAGGGACACCCGAGCGAACGTATGCGCCGCGCGTCGCGCGTCGAAGCAGCGCGTTCGATGCGATCTTCTGCGAGGACGCCTCGATGCAAAAGGCGCTGGAATGGGCCGAGACGGTCGCCGCCAGCGAGCTGCCCGCGATGATTCTCGGCGACACGGGAACGGGCAAAGAACTCGTCGCGCGCGCCGTGCACGACGCGAGCCCTCGCAGCCAAGGCCCACTCTGTGTGCTCAACTGCGGCGCCATCGCCCCGGCCCTGCTCGAGAGCGAACTCTTTGGATACGCGCCAGCGACGTTCACCGGCGCGCACCGCGACGGCCGCAAAGGTCTCCTTCACGCGGCCGGCGGCGGCACGCTCTTTTTGGACGAGGTCGCCGAGATGCCGCCGGCGATGCAGGTCGCGCTGCTTAGGGTGCTCGAATCGAAACGCTACAAGCCGGTGGGCGCGAGCGCCGAGGAGGTGTGCGACGCACGCATCGTGTGCGCAACCTGTGGGGATATGGAAGCGGCGGTTGAGGCCGGCAACTTTCGGCGCGACCTCTACTACCGCCTCAAGGGCGCTGCGATCCGTCTGCCCTCACTCGCCGAACGCTCCGATGTGGCAGCGCTCGCCCAACGTCTGCTCGAAGACCGCGCACGCGACGCCGGTTGGCGAAGGGCGCCCTCCCTATCGCCCGAGACGATCACGCACCTCGAGCGACACCGCTGGCCCGGAAACGTACGTGAGCTGATCAGCACGCTGGAGGTCGCGCTTCTTCGCGCCCGCCCGTCGATCACCATCGAGGTTGAGCACCTCCCACCAGAACTCATGCAGACCCGCAGCGCGCTTCCGGCGGGCGGCATGAAGGAAGCCGAAGCCGGCGCCCTACGCCGCGCACTCGAGCGCTGCCGCGGCAACGTGAGCGCGGCCGCCAAGGAACTCGGCATCGCGCGAAGCACCCTCTACCGTCTCGCTCGCCGGCGGGGCGTGCCGATCGAGACGGGCCGCGAGTAGAGCTCATCCACCTCGCTGAGGCACCGCAGGCGCAGAAATTTCCAAGGACCTGACGCCCTTCCCTTGACCGTGGCGAGCCCCTCTGCCATCTCGACGGCGTGGCCGAGCGTACACCGCCCCGGGTTTCGATTCTTATCCCCGTCTACAACGAAGAAGCGATTCTTCAGACCGCCGTCGTCGACCTGATAGACCGGCTCAAAGAGTTCGACTGGCCGTATGAGCTCGTGCTGGCAGAAAACGGTTCGACGGACCGCACCGTCGCCATCGGCGAGGAGTTGGCGGAACGTTTTCCGCAGGTGTCGATTCGCAGCCTCGGAGCGCCCAACTACGGCGAAGCACTCAAGCAGGCGATGCTTCGGGCCGAGGGCGAATTCGTCATCTGCGACGAGATCGATCTCTGCGATACGGACTTCTACCGCCGTGCGCTCGATTTGCTGGAAACGAACGAGGCGGAACTCGTCGTCGGCAGCAAGACGATGGCCGGGGCGAGCGATGAACGGCCGATGATGCGGCACGCCGCCACGCTGGTGGTGAACGGCATGCTCCGCGTGGCGACGGGCTTCAAAGGCACGGACACGCACGGACTCAAAGCCTTTCGGCGCGCGCCGCTCATCGAAGTCGCGAGGCAGTGCCTCGTCGACAAGGACCTCTTCGCCAGCGAGTTTGTGATTCGCGCCGAACGCGGCGGCATTCGCGTGCGAGAGATCCCCGTGCGCGTGCTCGAAAAGCGCCCGCCTTCGATTCACCTCTTTCGCCGGGTGCCCAACGTCTTGAAGAACATGGCGAAGCTCTTCGTGGCGATTCGCATTCGCGGCTAGCGGCGTTCGACCCGCATGCGACTCGCGACCCTATCCGTCGACCTAGACGAGCTCGACTGCTACGCCGCGATCTACGGGATGGAGGCCCCCGCCGAAGAGCTCGCGCCGGTCTACGAACGGGCCGTACCGCGCTACGAAGCGCTCCTCGACGAGCTGGGCATTCGCGCCACCTTCTTCGCCATTGGCCGTGACCTGCGCCGAGCGCCGGTCGCGCGGGAAGCGGTCAGGCGCCTCCACAAGAACGGGCACGAGCTGGCGAACCACAGCCTCGACCACCGCTATGACTTCAGTCGCCTGAGCCGCGCCCAAATCGCCCGTGAGGTTCGCGGCGGCGCCGACGTCATCGAGGACGCTTGCGGTGCGCGACCCGTTGGCTTCCGGGCGCCGGGCTACACGATCTCGGACGAGGTGTTCGACGTGCTCGAGGCCGAAGGCGTGCTCTATGACTCGAGCGTATTTCCCTGCCCGGCCTACTACGGCGCGAAGACGGCCGCGATCGCGGCCATCGGCCTGCGCGCGCGCACGGGGAGCGGCGCCGAGAGCCACTCGATCGTGGATACACCCAATGTGCTTCGCGCACCCGCCGACCCGTACCGAGTGGGCCGCCCCTACTGGACGCGGGGCGACGGCCTGATCGAGCTTCCCATCGGCGTCACGCGCGGACCGCGACTTCCCTTCATCGGCACGAGCGTCGTTCTGGGCAGCCAAGCAAGCGCCGATATGCTGGCTCGCGGGATGATCGGCCGGCCCCTCGTGAACTTCGAACTGCACGGCGTCGATCTCGCCGACCGCATCGACGATCCCGTTGGCGGTCTCGGCCAGCGCCTGCCCGAGCTTCGCCGCCGCGCCGCGCACAAGGCGAACACTATTCGCACGGTCGTTCGGCGCCTTCAGGCCGCTGGCTACCGTTTTGTGACCACCGCCGAAGCCGCCCGCGCCTTTGCCGCCAACTGAGCTGACCACCGATGCCCTTTCGACCCATGACCCTGCGCGGCAAGCGCGTTTTTGCCCGCTGCAACGCCGACGGCTCGCTCCTTGAAAAGGGCGGCCGGGTGGAGATCCGCTACAACAAGCGCAGCAAGGCCTACGCGGCATCGCCGCGAAACCTGGCGCCGGCGGACGGTGAAGTCCTCGCCGACGAAGCCTTCGGCGAAGCCGAGGCCGCCCCGAAACGCAGCGCAAAGAAAGCGAAGAAGGCGCCCGCCGGTCCGGCGCCCACGATGCCAAAGGACGGCGAACTGCTGGCCTACTGCGACGGCGCCTGCAGCGGCAATCCCGGCCCCGCCGGTCTTGGCGTGGTGATTCGCGTGGGCGGCCGCGAGCAAACGCTGAGCGAGTACCTCGGGCACGGTACGAACAACATCGCCGAGCTCACGGCGATTCAGCGCGTTGCCGAAGCGGTGCCCGATCCGGGCATGCCGGTGCACATCTACACAGACAGCACGTACAGCATCGGTCTGCTGCAAAAGGGTTGGAAGGCCAAAAAAAACCAGTCGCTCGTGGCCGACGTCCGAGCGGCCCTCGCACGCCTTTCGAACGTGACCCTTCACTACGTCAAGGGTCACGCGGGCGTGCCCTTGAACGAGGCCGCCGACGCCCTCGCCGTGCAGGCCGTCGACCGGCGTGATTCGCTCCCGTGGACAGACGCGCCCCTTCGTCAAGGATGACCACGCGGCATCGGATCCTCGGCGCGCTCGCAGCACTGGCGGTTGTCGCTGCGGCCGTCGCCCTTCGCCCACGGACCCGGCTGCGAACGTCCCGCTTTGCCAACGTCCCCGAGGACGCTCCCGTGGCCGCGCACCTCGACTTCGAAGCCGTCCGAGAGACGGACCTTCTACGGGCGCTTCACGGGCGACTCGTACTGCCGGCGGAATGCGAAGCGACGCTGCCGCACATCGAATCCATGAGCGTCTTGCTGGACGAGCAGGCGCGCTTTGGCGCGCTCGTGCGCGGCGTTGCGGAATTCGAGCCCTGCGTCCGCGCGGCGCAGGGCGCGCTGCTCGTCGAACGGCGAAGCGACCTTCGATGGCTTCGCGCCGCCAGA
>JBCCRV010000646.1:0-4433 GCA_039201085.1 Myxococcota bacterium
CAGCTGCAGGTGACAGCCCGCGAAATCGTACACTTTGCAAAGCGGCTTCATGCGGGCCGCCCCGCGCGCACGGAGATCGTAGGCGAGCATCGTAGCTTTTTGCTTCGGGAGGTCGGCGAGGGCTACTGCGTCGTCGTGGCCGTTCGGGGGGACTCGGTCGTCGAGGCGATTCAGGTGGCCGTCGAGGCCTGTATCCGCGACCTTCGTAGCGAGGCGGGTATCGAAACGCCGGCTTGGGACCCCGCGTGCCTGCTGGATGTGGAAACCCGCTCCGCTCGAGGCTGGGACTTCGCGCCGGCGTCGTTCACGGAGAACGGCCAAAGCTACCGGGTGGACGCCGTCATGGGTCGCTGGCTCGAGGGTGGCGGCATCGGTGGCGGGGACATCGTCTGCTTTCGCCTCCGTACGGAGGATGGGCGGGAGCTGACCCTTGCCTTCGACGAGACGAACGGCCTGTGGCTTCGTTGGTAGTTGTCGACTTTCATGCCCCAAGGGCGGTAGGCTTGGCGCGTGCGTAAATGTCCGATCTGCGGAACGGAGTACGAAGACAGCGTCTCGTTCTGCGGCCATGATGGTGCGATTACAATCCAGGAGCAGGACCCGTCGGATCATGACCCCCGGCTCGGAACGACCCTGGGCGCGTACATCGTAGCGGCGCGTGTGGCCGATGGCGGAATGGGTCGCGTATACGAGGGCCGTCATCCCGAGACCCGCGCCCGCGTGGCCATCAAGGTTCTGCATGCACCGATCGCCGCCGATGCTGTGGCCGTCGAACGCTTCAAGCGGGAGTTCGAAACGGCCGAAGAGTTTGACCATCCCGGCATGGTGCAAGTCTTGGAGTTCGGCGATACGGACGACGGAAGCCATTTCCTCACAATGGAGTATCTCGACGGGAAGGAGCTCAGCCGCGAGCTGGAAGCCGTTGGCGCGCTTCCGCCCGAGCGCATGCTTCGCATTCTCGCTCAGCTCGGCGAAGCACTCGACTATGCCCACTCCTTCGGCGTAATTCACCGCGACCTCAAACCGGACAACGTCTTCCTGTGCTCGAACGAAGACGGCGAGGACATCGTCAAGGTGCTCGACTTCGGCTCGGTGAAGCTGCAGATGGAGACGGGGCCAAAGCTCACGGCCATCGGCACGACCTTGGGTTCGCCGTATTACATGTCGCCGGAGCAGGCGATGGGTAAGCAGGACGTCGACCAGCGCACCGACATCTTTGCCGTAGCGGCCATGGCCTGGGAACTTGCGACGGGACGCATTGCCTTCGAAGGCAAATCGATCGCCGAGATTCTCAGCAAGATCGTCGGCGAGGACCCGCCTTCGGCCCACGCGCTCGACGCGTCGATCCCGCCGGCCTTCGACAGCGCGATTCTCAAGGGGGTCGCAAAGGACAAGGCCGAGCGCCCGAACAGCGTCAAGGCCTTCGTCGATACGGTGGCGCAGGCCTACGGACTTAGCTTCGAAGCGGTCAAGGGCTTGAGTTCGGAGGCGATTGCTGACGCGCTCAAGTCGGCCGAAGCACCGCCTGCGGCGCCCGCCGCACCGGAAGCCACACCGGCGCCCGCACCATCCCCAGCGCAGGCAGCCGCCCAACCGGAGCCGTCGCCCGCCGCGGTTCCGGGCGTCTCGAGCCGTACGTCGCCGCTCATCTACGTGGCCGTTGGCGCCGTGGCCCTGATTGCCCTCGGCGTTGCCTACGCGCTCTTCGGCGGCTGAGCACTAACCTTAATTTGATGGGCTCAGATTCGTCGGTCGGGTCCCGTCGGCGCCGCGCGCCGAAGCGAAGGGCGAACGCGTCCGACCCATGGTGGCTGCTCGCTGGTTCAGCCAGTCGAAACGCAGAGCGTCCCCCTCGACAAGCGCAAGGCCGACGTTCCGGGGGCGTCGCTCTTCGAATGATCCGAGCGAGGTGATCGCGTCGTTTAGCGGTCGATTCACCAGCCCTTGCGCGATCACCGGTCGCCGCGCGCTGCCTTCCACTTCCGAAGCGCTCGCTTCGCGAAGGAGCCATCGGGTGAGGTCGTAGGCCGTCGCGGCGAACAGATTGGGGCGCCGACCGTGCCGCGACTCGAACTCAGCGGCAAAGGTCGCGGCGGCTTCGGACCGGGCCGGATCAAAGGCGCGCACGACGATGGCTCCCTGGAGGTATCGGCCGGCCCGACGAAGGGTCTGCGGGCCAAAGGCCACGCTCGGAAGCAAAAGGCGGGGTCCGTGTTCGGAGGCCGCGAAGCCGACGGCCGCGAGCGCCGGCGCAACTTGGGCCACCGCTTCGGGTGCATCGGGAAGTATGAAGGCCTCGATGGGGGCGTCGCGAAGCCCTTCGAGCGTGTCGCGCAGCTGATGGGGCGCGTCGTACGCGGCGAGTCGAGGCGCCGGTAGACCGAGCTCGGTGGCCAAGGCCGTCGCCGTGGTCGCCGCACGTTGGCCAAAGGCATGGCTCGGATGAACGACCGCGATGCGGGTTGCGCCGCTCGCTGCCATCAGCGCACGAAGCTCCTCCTTAAGCGTTGGCGTGCCGCGAAACACCATCTCGCCGAGGTCGGTTACCTGGTCGTCCGGCGCCAGGGCGATATAGGGCACGCCGAGCTCCTGAGCGCGCGCGGCGGCTGCGCGCCCCGCCGCCGATGAGGGCGGACCGACGAGGGCGGATACCTGATGCAGCGTGACCAAGTCGGATACGGCCGCCGCTGCGCGGTCGGCGTCGCCACCGCTGTCGCGAAAAACGACCCTCGGCGTCTGCGGACCGGGCGGCGCGTCGAGCGGCAAGGAAGCCGCCATCATCATCGCCCAAAGCGCCTCTTGGCCAACCTCCTGCCCCCGGCCCGAAAGGGGAAGAACGGCGCCGATGGCACGCGGGTCCACGCGCCCCGTTCGCTCAGCCCGAAGGGTCATCGCCCGAAGCTCCGCGTCGAGTTCGATGTCGGCGGCCTCCATGCGCTCCGCAATCGCGGCCACCCGCTGCAGGTCCCCCGCGTCAAAGGCGGTGCGGAGCCGTCGCGTCGCCGCTTGCGCGAAGGCGAAGCCTTCGGCTTCGAGCGCTTCGAGGGCGGTGTCGAGCTCCTCGTTGCTCGACTCTCGCAGGAGCGCCTGAATGCGGCTGCGCCCGTCCGCTTTCGCTTCTTCCGTGGACGCTTCAGCCACCAAGCGGTCGTAGGCGACGACGGCGTCTACGCGGCGTTCAAGCCGTTCGTACGCGGCGCCGAGCGTTCGGTATAGCAGCGACGTCTCTTCTGGGTCGATCGTACGCCCGCGAAGGGGCTCAAGGCGCGAAAGCGCTTCCTCATGCCGGTCCTGGAGGTGCTGGGAAACACCGAAATAAAAGCGCGCGCGTTCCGCCAGTACCTCATCCGAGTGGCCTTCGAGGGGCCGAAGAAGCGCATCGGCTTCTTCGAGGGCTCCTTCGGAAAGCCGGATGCGACCCAATCGAAGCTGCGCGACGGCCACGAGCGGATCGCCCGCGAAGCGATCTTGAAAGGCTGTGTAGCGTTCGGCCGCGCCCGAAAAATCTCCGGATTCCTCCACGCGCTGCGCCTCTTCAAGCTCCGCGGATGCCTGGGGGTTGTCGCTCGTGATCGCGGGCAGCACCGGTGGCACATCCCTCGGGCAGCCCACGATCGCGGCCATCCCGGCCAGGAGCAGGAGCATTCCGCGGGTCATCGCGTCCTGCAGATCGAGCGCGGCCTCGGAGCCCATCCTTTGGCAAATCGCACAAGCGGGGGATCTTTCGCAAATTGCTGCAGGGTCATCGTCGAACCGTCAGGGTCACCTGTTCGCGCACGCCACGTGAGTTGCCCTCGAAGCGAACGGAGCGCACGAGTGGCGTGATGCACGGGTCGAGGCGTTGAGGAATGACCGAGATGCGTCGGTAAGCCCCGTCACCCTCGAGCACGAGCGCGATGCGTGCGGTCGTCGCCCGCCGCTCGTCCGCGCGAATGCAGGCGCGAATCCGGTCCATCACCGGCGCGAGCGTTTCCTCAGCGATCCACGTCGTCGTCGCCCGGGGCGGACCGGTTTCCTCGGCATCGCCGTTCCCGTCGCCTTCCCCCTCCGTTTCGTCGTCGCCTTGTCCTTCGGCTTCTTGTTCGGCGGTCCAGCGGTCGAGCTCGGTCTGAAGCGCGAGCCGCGCCGGTTCGTCCGTGAGGCCGTCCGCAATGTAGGTGCGAAGCGCCTCGTCGCCGCCCTCCGCCGCAAGCTGAATCTTCGCGGCGGCCGCCAGGGCAGGGCCGATGCCTTCTTCACCCCCCACGTGATAGTCGCGGAGCCAGTTTCGAACCGCCTCCGGTCCATCGGAGTCCGCAAAGGAGCCTAGCGCCTGAATCAGTGCCGGAAGGTCCTCGACGCGCGTCGCCGGATCGCGAAAGTGTCGAAGGAGCGGTTCGACAAGCGCCGCGTCCTGCATGCTCGCGGCGGCCGCGGCGAGGGGCGCGATCGGC
>JBCCRV010000647.1:0-4400 GCA_039201085.1 Myxococcota bacterium
CGCGTCGATAGGCCTCGAGGCTGTAGATGAACATCGCCAGACCCCCGACCCATGCCAGCACGAGGCCAGGTGTGGCAATACGAACGGCGATATGACGCGCCGCAGCCAAGAGGCGCCGGTCGCTGCTCATGAAGGCAGCGGCAAGCGCCACCGAAGCGATGCCGCCAATCCAGAAAATCACACCGAGGACGTGCACGACGCGAAGCCAAGAGCCAATCATGTGAATCCCGCCTGTTCGTTTGCTCGACCGTCGGGGAGCTAGAGCGCGCCTTCGTAGATGCGGTAGGTCTTGTAAACCTTCCCGCCCATCGCCTTGATACCGAGGTTGATGGCCCGGTTATCCTCGAGAGTCCAGCTAAGCTCCGCCCATTTATAGCCGTAGCGAATGCCCCGGTACGCGAGCTCTGCGTACATCGCCGTGGACAGGGCGCCGTAGCGCTTCACGCCCCTCAGCTTCCGCTTAATGCCGAGCATCATGAGGCGGGCGCTCTTCGGCTTCTGCACTTTCAGCCGCCAGAAAAATTTGGCCCAGCCAAAGGGCACCAGTCGGCCGTCGAGATCGTGAATCAGTTCGGGCAAGTTGGGCAGGCAAATCACGATGCCCACCGGCTCGCTTTTGATCTCGGCAAAGAACGCCAAACGTGGATCGAGGATCAAGCGCATGTCCTTCGCGCCTTGCTCGACCTCCGCCTCCGTGGCCGGCACGAAACCCCAATTGTCGCTCCACGCGTCGTTGAAAATCTCGAGAATCTTGTCGAGCTCTTCGCGCATGCGCGAGGTGTCGACACTGCGAAACTTCACTTCGGGAAGCGCTTCGATCTGTTCCCATGCCCGACGCGCACGCGGCTTCGGTTCCTCCGTGACGTACTTCCACGCCCAAAGGTCCTTCGCCTTCTCGAGGCCCGCGTTTTCGATCAGCGTATGCTGGTGGGGAAGATGGTGCGGCATCTGCAGCGCCGGCGGCGTGTCGAAGCCGTCGATGAGTACACCCGACTCTTCGTTGATGCTGAGCGAAAAGGGCCCACGCATCGTCGCCATGCCCTGCTCACGAAGCCAGTCGCGCGCGGCATTCATCAGCGCATCGCCGACGGACGCATCGTCCACACAGTCGAAGAAACCAAAGAAGCCCGCGCCGTCCTTGTGGTGACGAAGGTGCTCGTCGTCGATCTGCGCAGAAATGCGGCCGACGATTTGTCCGTCGCGCTCGGCCAGAAAAAGCCGGCCGCGCGCGTGTTCCCAGAAGGGGTTCTTGCCGGGCGTGAGGCGGTCACGCAGCTCCATGCGCAGCGGTGCGACGTAGCTGTCGTCGTCCCGGTAGAGGGCCGCGCCGGCGTCGATAAACTCGTCCGTGCGCTCACCGGGCGCGAAGTCGAGAATCCGAACGCTCACGAAGACCCCTTCCTAAGTGGACCGACCATCTGCTCCGGCTTTACGGCAGCGTCGAAAGCGTCGCCCTTCATCAAGTCGAGCGCTTCGGCCGCTTCGCGCAGCGTCATGCCCTTCTTGTAGGCATGCTTAGCGACCTTGGCGGCGTTGTCGTAGCCGATGTGCGGGTTGAGGGCCGTCACGAGCATAAGCGAGCGGTGAAGCTTGTCGTCGATGGTCTCGCGGTTCGGCTCGAGGCCGCGTGCGCAGCGCTCTTCGAACGATGCACAGCCATCCGCCAATAGGCGTACGGACTGAAGCAGCGCGTTCGCCATAACGGGCTTGTACACGTTCAGCTCAAAGTTGCCCTGGCTGCCGGCGAAGCCCACGGTCGCGTCGTTTCCAAAGACCTGGCAGCAAACCATGGTGAGTGCCTCGCACTGCGTCGGGTTGACCTTGCCGGGCATGATCGAGGACCCAGGCTCGTTCTCGGGAATGCGAATCTCCCCGATGCCGCAGCGAGGACCGCTCGCGAGCCAGCGCACGTCGTTTGCGATCTTCATGCATGCTGCCGCGAGCTGCTTGCACGCGCCGGACGCGCCAACGTATGCGTCGTGGGCCGCGAGGTAGGCAAACTTGTTCGAAGCCGTGACGAACTCCTTGCCCGTAAGTTCCGCGATGGTCGCGGCGACTTTCACATCGTAGCCCTCCACCGTGTTGAGGCCCGTGCCGACCGCCGTGCCGCCAAGGGCCAGTTCGCGAAGCTGGGGCAGCGTCGCCTTCACGGCGGCCAGCGCGTGATCGAGCTGGGCCACCCAGCCGCTGATCTCTTGACCGAGCGTGATCGGGGTCGCGTCCTGAAGGTGCGTCCGGCCGATCTTCACGATGTCGGAAAATGCCTTGGCCTTTTCGTCGAGCGTGTTGCGAAGGGTCGTCACGGAAGGAAGCAGCGTGTCTTCGATCGCGATGACGGCGGCGATGTGCATGGCGGTCGGAAAGGTATCGTTGCTGGACTGGGAGCGGTTCACGTGGTCGTTCGGATGAACCGGCGCCTTGCTGCCGAGTTCGCCACCGGCGATCTCGATCGCACGGTTCGCGAGCACCTCGTTCACGTTCATGTTCGACTGGGTGCCGCTGCCCGTTTGCCACACCACCAGCGGAAAGTGCTCGTCGAGCTTGCCGGCGATGAGTTCGTCGGCGGCCTGAACGATCAAATCGCGAACCGATTCCTCAAGGTTGCCAAGGGCGTGGTTGGTGATCGCCGCTGCCTTCTTGAGGTAGCCAAAGGCGTGCACGATTTCCGTCGGCATTCGGTCGCCGCCGATGGGAAAGTTCATGCGCGAGCGCATCGTCTGGGCGCCGTAGTAGCGGTCGGAGGGGACCTGGACCTCGCCCATCGAATCGGATTCCACGCGGTGTTCGCTCATCGTCACTCCTTACGGAGCGAGGCGTAGCGCGCCGGCGGCGGTGCGTCTACAACGGATTTTCCGTGTGCTTTAGTGGCTCTTAGGACGGACAGCCCGGCTGGGCGTGCACGTCAGAGTCGGCGTCGGCGTGGGTGTGGAGCGGGCGTGGGCGTGGGCGTGGGCGTGAGGAGCGGGCGTTGGCGTGCGCGTGAGGAGCGGGCGTGGGCCTATCGGCTTGCCGGCAACAGCGCCGACCCACCCCCCCTCACTCTTCCAACTCTAGTCTTTACTCCCCCGCCGTCGCTCGTACCCAGGTCCAGAGGCGCGGCTCACCCCCTCAGGCCGCGAAGTGAATGCATTCGCTCCAACCTTAGCCGTCGATAGGCTCGGGCCCGCAGTATCCAAGGCCACCACTGAAGGCGAAGGTCCGGCAGTCGCCCTCGACGCCCTCGCAGTCCGACGGCGACTCGCAGAGACGTCGGCAAACGTTTCCAGAGGTGTCATCGCAGTATCCCTGAGCGCTTCCGTCGACGATGTTGCAATAGAGCTGCAGACCGACGGGGCCCACGCAGGTCTCACCGAGGGCAACGTCGGAAATCACCTCTTCGGAAGGCGTGCATCGGTCGATGCCCTCGCCCGAGAGGTCGTAGATGCAGGTTCGACCCGCGCCGCAGTCGTTTGCGATGCGCCGGTCGCAGCGCTCGATGCAGAGGCCCGCTCGGCGTACCGGGTCGAACCCGCACACCTCGGTGGTCAAGCAGTCGACGGGCGGAGCGGGGGGGTCGCCGAAGTCGACGCTGCAGTCCGGGTCGAAGGCGCCGCAGTCGCAGTGGCAGTTCCCGTCCCCGAAGAGCGCTCGTTCGCAAAGCCATCCGTCCTCCGGAAAGATCTCGTCCACGGTGAAGGGCGCGACGTCGACGCAGCGTCCGCCAGGCACGCGCGTCGACGCGCGGGTCAGCGGGTCGAGCGTGACTTCGACGAGGCGAATGCCTTCCGCGCTCACGTCGAGGGCCCGGCCAAAGGGATCGGTGCGGAGGTTCAGCTGACCGCCAGAAGCGTAGAACACGAGGTCCCGGTTGGTGAGCGAACGCGCATACGCGCAATGAGGGCAGGTACCGAAGTTGTCGTCCGGCGGCTCGCTCAGGTCGAAGACGCCTTCGTAGGACGCATCGCCGTAGCGCTCGAAGAGCAGCAGGAAGCTGAACGTGCTCTCCTCGATCGGCATGTCGAGGGTGGCTTCGAAGCTAATCGACACGTCGTCGGCGTTTTCCAAGCGCCAGCGTGACGCGGTCACCTGGAGGCACTCGCTGACGCCCCCTTCGGCGGCGAGCTCGGGCTCAAGGTCTTCAGCCGCATCGCTGGGCGCGTCGACGGTAGCGGCCGCGTCCGTCGCCGCATTGTCGTCGCCGCAGCCCGCCGCGATGCCAAGCACAAGCACCCCAGGCAAGAGAGAACGCATACGCACCCGCACGAGCCTAGCCCGGAAACGTCACCAGCCGGCGCGATGATCGTGCAAGTCCTGGACTTCACAGTGCTTTCGCGAAGAGCGACGAATACACACTGTATTTTAGCGATGAGCGGAAGTGCTGTGATGTTCAGGAAATGTGCGAGGGCGCGGCGGCTGGTGAC
>JBCCRV010000648.1:0-4373 GCA_039201085.1 Myxococcota bacterium
GCACGCACGTGTATTCGCCGCCGAGCGCCATCTTCACCGTACCGGCGGCGAAGTCACCGGATACGAGTTCGGGCACGTCCGACATCGCGCGCCCTTCCTGGCCCGTTTGACCCACGAAGCCGCTGCCCCAGCAGTGCAGACCGCGATCGGTATCGGCGCAGGTGTGAATCCACGAAGCCTCCACATCCAGCGCTTCTACGCGGGGCTCGCAGCGTCCGGCTTGGCACACATCGCCTTCGCAAGCGCCGCAGGAGGCGCCGTCCTCCGCCGGCTCGCATCGGTTATTGACGCACACTTCGCACGCGCCGCACACGGGCTCGTGAAGGTCGTCCACTCCGGCGCTCGCTTCAAAGCAGGAGCCGACGCAGTCGCCGCCGACGCAGGTGGTTCCCGGACCGCAACTGACGTCGCAGCGCGCGTCGAAGAACGCGTTGATCACGCGCTTTTCCCCTTCCACGTAGTCGCCGTGCACGCGCAGCCGGCCCACGACGGTCGCGCCCGCCATCAACTCCGCCTCGACCGCAAAGGTGCGCGAGGGATCGTCCTGGAGCGGCACAAGAAAGAGCGTTGCCAGGCGCGTCTGGCTGCGATCGACCTCCACTTCGCGGACAAGCTCCGGGTCGTTTCCCGCCGGACGAACGGTGACCCGTAGTGAAGTGGCCTCCGGCAAAAGCGACGTGTCCGCATTCAGGGTCACGGACGTCTGCGTCACGTCGCCACCGCAGGCCCCAAGGCCGAGCGCAATGGCCAGCGTCGAAGCCAAGCCCGGAGCAAACCGCACCCAAAGACTCTATCGCGGCGTCATGGTAGCGTCCATGGACCGGCGAACGCTGCCCCACCCCTCCATGAAGCCCTTTTTCTTCGCCCTCGCCTGTTGGCTCGTTTCTGCGCCCCTTGTCAGCGCGCAGGACGAGGAAGCCAGCGCTCGCGCCCTTTTTCGCGAAGGCTCGGAGGCGATGAACGAAGGCCGCTTCGCCGAGGCGCGCGACGCCTTTGAGGCGTCGTTGGAGCGTTTTCCATCTCGGGGAACGGCCTTCAACTTGGCCGTCGTGCTGACCCGCACGGGCGCCTACGTCGAAGCGATTCGTCATTTCGACGCACTCATCGATCGCAGCTACGGGCGGCTCTCGCGCCCCCAGCGCCGCGAAGTGATCAACCTGCGCCGGCAGGCTCGCCGCCAGCTCGCCTACTTGGCGATCACGCTGGAAGGAAGCGACGCCCTCAACGTCCGCGTCGACGGCCGGCGCTACGAGGGGCGCATGCCCATCGACCCGGGCGAGCATACGCTCGTCATCACCTCGCCGCGGCACCGGCCCTACGAGCAAGCCTTCGTGGCCGAACGCGGCGAGGAAGTGCGGCTCGCACCCACGCTCGAGCTGAGCGAGGACGCGCGCCTCGCGGGCGTCATCCTGACGACCAACGTCAGCGGCGCCGAGCTCTCGATTCCCGGTGTGGTCGAAGGCCCGTCCCCGATCGAAACGCAGCTCGAGCCAGGCGAGTACGAGATCTTCGTGCGCGCCGGTGAGCGCGAGGAAAGCCGTACGGTACAGGTCGAAGGCGGCCGGAACTACACCTTCGACATCGGCCTGGCGAACCCCGGCGTCCGGCGGCGGCGACGCGTTCTGGGGATTGTCGGCGGCGTCGTGGCCGTCGCCGGCATCGCGCTCGCCGTCGCGTTGGCGCGCTCAAGCACAAGCGCGGACCGCGACCCCGTCTTCGGCACCATCACCACCCTCAGCGCACGCTGAGCCGAACGATGGCGCAAGACGCCTGACGATCGCTCACGGGGAGCCTTCGTCTCGTCGGAGCGGTCCTCTTGGTGGTCTGGCTTGCCGTCGCTCTTGGTGTGGGGTGGATGATTTGGCGGAGCCCCATGCGCCATCGCCGCGTCATCGCCTTCGCAGAGAGCGCATCGGAGCTTCTCGCGAACCCGCTTTCCGCGCTGTGTTGGATCGCCTTCAGCTTCGCGCCCGTCGCCGCCCTCGCCTGCATCGCCGTAGGTGCCTTCGGCCGGCAACCCGACTCGGGAAGACGCGGAGGCCGATGACGTGCGTCAAAAAACGCCCCGCGGATGGAAACGAAGGGCGGGCGTAAGCGACTGGGCACGGTGTGTGGTTCAGAGCCACACCTCCCTCTCGTCACGAGAGCCGATAAATCCTCATTTTTCGCGCCGCACCAACGGCACGTCCCTTGCTCAAGCTGCTGCCATGTCCAATTGCTCACGCCCTCCGCACTTCGTAGGCTCCGACCGCCCAATGAATGCTCCCCCCCGCTCCGCCGTCCATTCGACCATGCGAACGATCTTGCTGACCTCTTTGCTTTGCCTGTCCTTCTCCGCCGCCGCCGAGGCCCAGGGCAGCGCCCGCGCCTTTCTCGAAGCGCAGCACGCGCAGGCGAACCGGGTCCTGGAGCGGGCCGAAGGCCCAGCCCGTGAACGGGAGCTAACGGGCCTGCTGAATGAGCTGCTCGACTACGACGCCCTCTCACAGGCGGCCCTCGCCGACCACTGGGAGGCCCAGTCGGACGAAGCGCGCGCCGAGTTCGTCAGCACCCTTCGCCAACTCGTCGAGCGCAGCTACCGCGCCAACCTCCAGCGCACCTTCAATTTCGACGTTTCCTACGAAAACGACCAACGCCGCGGCCAGCGCGTGCTCGTCGCTACCATGGCCCGTTCACGCCAGAACCGGCGCGCGCCCCCCGTGTCCATCGACTACACCTTGGTGCGCGACGGCCGTCGCTGGCGCGTCGTCGACATCACCACGGACGGCCAGAGTCTCGTCGAGGGCTACCGCGCCCAGTTCAACCGGCTCATCGAGCGGGAAGGCTGGGACGGCCTCATGAGCCGCATGCGCCGCCGCCTCGAGGGCTAGGGCCTGTCTTTATTTGATTGCCTCGGATTCGTCGGTCGCGCCGAGGTCAAGGCGCGAGGACGAGGACGGCAAGCGCCTTTCAAGGACGAGAGAGCGCAGAGGTCGGCGGGAACGGGGTCCGAGGCGATCAAATAGAGGTCGAACCGGTCTACGGGCCCGCACGATCGGCAAGCGCTGCATAAGCAGCGGTTGACCCCGTCTCCGCCACCAGCTACTCCGCTCTCGGAGGCTGAACGTGCGTATATTCCGAGGCCAGGTGCCGCAAATCGCTGCCCAACTCGTCAGCGAGCTGACAGCGGATGGGGCCGTCGAAGTGCACAGCGAAGAAGAGGTCCGCATGGACCTTGAAGCGGTGCTCAAGGAGTTCTCCCGCCGCGATCGCCAGATCAGCGAGGAAGCGCGCGATCGTCTCGAGCGCGAAGGACTTAGCCGCACGATGCTGGGCCGCGTGATGGCGCGAGTCGCCAAGGAGCGTGGCTTTCCCCCGCGCGACGAGCGCCTGCCCTACCTCGTCGAGCAGGTCATGACGATGCTTTTTCACAGCAACAACGTCGACGACATCTTCGCCGAAGATCACATCCTTCGTAAGGCGATCACCAAGGTGCTCCGCGCCAACTCCGGCATGGAGAGCGAGCTCGACGCCGAGGTTCGAAACAAGATCAAGAACCTCACGGAAGGCACGGCGTCCTTCGACATCGAGTACAACAAGGTGATGGAGCAGATTAAGTCCAAGCGCCGCATGGACTGAGCGCGCATCGAAAGCACCAGCGCGAAACGCCGGCGGCCTGGCCGCCGGCGTTTTTTTCGTACGTCCCTGAATGTTGACGGCGTCCGGGCGGTCCCTCCGCGAGCGAACCGCGCAGCCGCTATGGACTTGGCTGTAAAGGCGTGGTCAGCTCGCGACGCTGCAGCCGCAGCCAACGCTGGGGGCAGAAGGAGTAACCGATGATACGTATGTTTGTGATGACGGCGCTCATCCTGGCGCCGACGCTTGCGCTAACGCCGCTCGCCTCGGCCCAGCGAATGGGCATGGCCGTGCGCGAAGCCCGCATGGACTTGCGCGGCGCCCGCATGGAGGCACGCCAGGTTCGCGTGGAAGCGCGCATGGACGTGGCCGCCGCGCGCATGGAAGCACGCGCGGCGCGGGTCGACCTACGGGACGCGCGCATGGACCTACGCAACGCCGAGATGGGGCAGCGGCGCGAAGCCGCGATGGATCTGCGCGACGCGCGCATGGATTTGCGTGAAGCCAACATGGAGCTGCGCGCTGAGCGACGAACGGCGGCGATGGAAACGCGCGCCGCGGCCCGCAATACGGCGGAAGCCCGCCGAGCCCGGCGCGAGGCCAGGCGCGAAGGACGGCGCGAGGCGCGACGTCGCCGCGTAGAGCGGCAGCGTGAGCGCGCCGCCGCCATGGAGACGGCGGAAGCACGGCAAGAGCGTCGGCGAACGCGCCGTCGAGCGCGCTGGCAGGAGATTCGCGACGACATCGAGGCGGGCGGA
>JBCCRV010000649.1:0-4361 GCA_039201085.1 Myxococcota bacterium
CCCGGCGCGCATCGATGCGCGCCAAGAAGCCCATGGCCGGTTCGATTTCGCCCGCATCGAGTGAAATTGCAAACATGCCGACGAGGCCGCGCGCGTCCGTGGGCCGTGCTTCCAGCGCGGCGCCGTAGGCCTGCCGGGCTACGTCCGCCTGTTCGGCGAATCGAGCGGCGTCGCCCCGCTTGCCCTGCAGGTCCGCATCGGAGGGGGCAATGCCCACCGCCGTGTTCAGCACGCCGAGCGCCTCGCTCCATCGCTCGCCGGCGAGCAACACGTTCGCCTTGGCGGTGAGTGCGCGAACGTCTTCCGGCGCGGCATTGACCGCGGCTTCGGCGGCGGCCATGGCCTCGTCCGACGCGTCGGCGGCAAGCAGTGCCGCAACGTTGCCCTGAATGAACGAGGGATGGCCGGGTGCCGCGGCGAGGGATGCGCGCGCGGCGGCCGCCGCCGCTTCCGCATCGTCCGAAAGCGCAAGCTCGGCAACGAGCGCCTTCGCCGCGGCAGTGAACGGCCCCTGCGCACCGCGCTCGGCCGCCGCGATGGCCGCACTTGCGTCGCCCTGGAGGCGCTGGGCGCCGGCCACCAGCAGGTGTGCAGCAGGGGTACCGGGCACGTTCGCAAGGACACGAAGTGCCTCCGTACCGTCGCCCGCGCTGAGCGCGAGCCGAGCGCGCACGCGGCCTGCGAGCGCCAGATCGGCGGTCGGTCCTTCGGTGACGGGCTGCAGGATGGTGCGCGCAAGCTCGGCGTTGCCGGCCGCGAGCGCCGCGTCCGCCGCCGTGTAGCGGTAGTGCGGGTCGAGCGGCTGAGGCGCATCGGATTCGAGCGCACTCACGGCCTCGCGCAGTCGACCGGTGTGCGCGAGCAGCTCAGCGAGCGACACGCGGCACCACGCCTTTTCAAAGGCTGTGCTGGTTTCTGCATCGATGCAGGCCTGGGCGATGTCGATCCCTTCGGGCCGCAACGCCGACGCCAAGATGCGGGCGCGCGCCGCGACCAAACTGGGCGCATCGCCCGACGCCGCCCCCAGAGCCTCATCGACCGGCGACGCGCGGCCGAGCGCGCCCTGGCGAGCGGCAAGGGCGATGGCGAGCCCGTGCTGCGCCATGTAGCGCGGTGCCGAGCGCTCCATCGTGGCCTGAACGGCGCTCAAAGCCTGCGTTACGGCGACCGTGGCGTTGCCGGCCGCGTACGCGCTCATGCTCTTGGCGTGGGACGTTTCCGGGCCGAAGGTACCAACGGCGGTGACGATCGCGTTCGTCATAGCGAGGGCGTCTTCGGTGCGGCCTTCCGCGAGCGCCACGTACGCCGCGGCTTTCAAGCGCTCGGCGGCGGACGAGGTGTCGCTTTCGTCGACGGCGGCAAGGTCGGCCTTGGCTTCGTCGAGGTCGGCTTCGAGGCTCAGGGCCCGCGCTGCCAGAAGGCGGGCGCGAAGCCCCGGCGCTTCGCCGTCGTCCAGCGTTTCCAGAGCCACCGCGACGTCCGCCGGTCGGCCCGTATCGCCTGCGAGGAGCGCGGCGGACTCGACAGCGCTTGCGTGCACGAAATAGCGGACGGTCCATGCGAGGACGATCAGCGCGAGGACCGTCGCGACGGCCGCCGCGATGCGACGCTTTCGCTGTTTCCGCTGCTCGTCGGGCGGCAGCACGATCTCCTCGACGGGCGGAATGCTCGCCGCATCGGTGCGCTGGACGGAGAAAAAGTCCGACGGCTCTCGTTGATCCTCGCTCACGCGCGCCTATCATCACCGCGCCTGGGGATTTTTCGCAAGCGATCTAGGATTTATGCCGGCTTCCGCTGCGGGCGACGCGCCCCGCTCAAGACTGGCGGTCCGTTCAGCATCGCGAACCCGGTATCTCGACGGGGGTGGAGCGCGCACGCGTGTTTTCTGGGTGAATGGGCGGGCCGAGCGCGCTCGCAGGCCGACTGCCTGGTAGAGCATACGCATTGCGCTTCATCGCTGCTGGCACCACGTTTTGCGCTCCGTGCCCCTTCCCCGATTTCAGAAGCTCAGCGAGGACAAGCGGCGCGTCATCCTGGATGCCGCGCGCCAGGAGTTCGGGGCGATGGGCTTCGAAGCGGCGAGCTACAACCGCATCATCGCCGCCACGGGCATCAGCAAGGGCGCGATGTACTACTACTTCGCGGACAAGACCGACCTGTACCTTGCGGTCATCGAAGACGTGCTCGATCGCATCGAAGTCGCTGCGACGGCCGTCGGACCCATTGCTGCGACGGACGCGGAAGGGTTCTGGGCCGAGCTGCTCGAGCGCGCCCTTGGCCTTCACGAAGTCATCGCCGAAGGCGACGCCAACCTGGCCGCCTTTGGCGACCGCCTCTACCAAAGCGGCGTAGGCGTGGAGCACATGATGGCCCGCCTAACGACCTGGATCACCAGCTTGCTGAAGCTTGGCCAAGAACGAAATGCCGTTCGCTCCGATCTGCCCCTCGATCTCCTGGCCCACGCCGCGACCGGACTAATGACCAGCCTTGACCGCTACTTTCTCCAAGTCGGCGCGGACATCAAGCCCGAAGCGGGCGCCCAGGCGATTGGGCTCTGCCGCGATCTGCTCTTTCCGCGGAGCTGAGCTTTCTTCCGCGTGGACGTCGGCGGTTTCCGGTTCGCGGATATCGGCCGGCAGTCGGCGAAGCATCGTACGCCGCCAAGAGACCGCGTAGGCCCGCGGCGACTCGCAGAACCGAATGGCCAACGGCCGACCAGCAAGGGCCAACCTCATACAGCCGACGGCCGACGGCACAGCCGACAGCCAACGGCCCAACAGCCGACAGCCAACGGCCCAACAGCCGACGGCCAGCTGCCAACCACGCGAAGACCAAGAAAAAAGCTCCCAACCAAAATGGCCGGGAGCTCCTTCCGTACAGTGCGACGTGGGCTACGCGCGAGCGCGCTTGCTGCGCTTCTTCGCGGCCTTCTTGGTCGCCTTCTTCGCGGCGCCGTTGAGGAGCTTCTTCGGCATGAGCGCATCGGCCAGCTCTTCGGCGCGATCGGTGCGCTCCCACGTAAAGCTTCGCTCGCTGCGGCCGAAGTGGCCGTAAGCCGCCGTCGGTCGGTAGATCGGACGAAGCAGGTTGAGCTCCTGGATCAGCGCCGCCGGGCGGAAGTCGAACAGACTGCTGACGACCCTGGCGATCTTCTTATCGGCGACGACGCCCGTGCCGAAGGTCGTCACGTAGACGCCCATGGGCTTGGCCACGCCGATGGCGTAGGCGACCTGAACTTCGCAGCGATCGGCGAGGCCGGCCTTCACGATGTTCTTGGCCACGTAGCGGGTGAAGTATGCCGCGCTGCGGTCGACCTTCGAAGGGTCCTTGCCGCTGAAGGCGCCGCCGCCGTGCCGGCCCATGCCGCCGTACGTATCGACGATGATCTTACGGCCCGTAAGGCCCGCATCGCCGCAGGGGCCACCGATCACGAAACGCCCCGTGGGGTTCACGTGAAGCTTCGTGCGCCGGTCCACCATCTTCGCGGGAAGGGTGGGGGTGATGATCTCTTCGATGATCGCCGACTTCAGCGCGCGGTGCGAGATGTCCTCCGCGTGCTGCGTCGAGAGAACGACGGCGTCGATACGCTTGGGCTTGTCACCCTCGTATTCGATCGTGACCTGAGTCTTCCCGTCCGGGCGAAGCCAGGGGAGGGTGCCGTCCTTTCGCACCTTCGTGAGGCGTTTGGCGAGCTTGTGGCTGAGGTCGATGGGCATTGGCATGAGCGAGCGCGTTTCCTTCGTCGCGTAGCCAAACATCAGTCCCTGGTCGCCGGCGCCCTGCTCTTTATCGATGCCCTGGCCCTTCGTCACCCCCTGCGAGATGTCCGGGGACTGCTGCTCGACGGCGGTGAGCACGGCGCACGTGTCGGCGTCGAAGCCCATGTCGCTCGACGTGTAGCCAATGTCGCGAATGGTGTTGCGCACGATCGTCGGAACGTCGAGGGTTGCCTTGGTCGTGATCTCCCCCGCCACAATGGCGTAACCGGTCTTGACCATCGTCTCGCACGCCACGCGGGAGCGCGGATCCTGCTTGAGGCACGCGTCGAGGACCGCATCGCTCACGTTGTCGCAGATTTTGTCGGGATGACCTTCGGTCACGGATTCGGACGTAAAGAGATGGCCTGCCATGGTGGTTCCTAACGAAAAGGTGGGCGGATTGGAAAGGCGGACCTAGTCGGAGCGGGGCGCAGTGTCAACAGCACGGGCCATTCGCCGGCTTGATGCCGGCGTACTGCGCGGCAGACCCCGCGCGGGCGAGCGGGGGGCCGTGCTCTGGACGCGGCGTGCGCTCGCGGTCCTCGCCCGCATCCGCACCGGACCCGTCACCCGAACCATCACCGGCCCCCGAACCATCACCGG
>JBCCRV010000650.1:0-4360 GCA_039201085.1 Myxococcota bacterium
CATCCTGCCGCTGGGCACGGCGCTCGACGAGGTCGAACCGACGCCGACGCGCCTACACGCCGAACTCCGATGGGAGCCAGACGCCGAACAGGTGCTCGGCGCCATTCTCGCACGGGTTCCCGTGCTCACCCGCATCTCGGCGGCAAAGTCCCTACGGGACGCCGTCGAGCAGCGTGTTCGCGAGGCCGGTGGCGACGCCGTCACGGCCGCCAACGTGATGCGCGCCGCCAACGACTTGGGGCATCAAGGCCCGAAGAACTTCGCCACAGCGGCGAACCCCAGCCGCGCGGGATCTGCGCGGCACCCGCAGGAGGTGAATAACTAGTGGCAGACAGTAAAGAATCGGCAACCGGGCTAACAGAAGAAGAAGCCAAGGAGTTCCATAGTGGAATTATCAAAGGCACGATCGGCTATCTGTTTTTTGCCGTTGTCGCGCACTATTTGATGTGGATCTACAAACCGTGGTTCCACCCAAATGAAAACATCGGCGAACTCATGGACGCTGGCCAGACCCTGGCCACGACCCTGATGGGCTAGGGAGAACAGTCATGCATAAGATTTGGCTACAGTTCGATCCCCGTCAGGCCTTCATCGGCCTTCATGCGTTCTTGGCCGTGCTTGCACTCTTGATTCATTTCATTTTGCTGAGCACGAACCACTACAACTGGCTGGAGGGACCCAACCCCCAAGGGACCACCCAGCAGCAGCAGAACAGCGCGCTCCCCGGTTGAGGAAAGCGCGCAGGCCGAAGCCTTTGCTTCGGCCATACGGCTCAAACGCCCCCTCGATCGCCGAGGGGGCGTTTGACATTTTAACCCGCATTCTCCACCAGATGGCGCGCCCTCGCACAAGCCTTCGAAATCGTGGAGGTATTTCTCTACGCTCAAATACAGTCTGTATTATCCGCTCCAAGAAATACCTCAACGATTCCGAAATCTTGCACGATCATCACGCCCCTTGGTGACTCATGCGGGTGAAGGAGCCCGTCTCGCGCCGGGCGCCTGAAACCTGTCGATCAACGGGAGCAATGAATCGGAAAGCGCGCGTAAACGGCGGCATCAAGGAGGACGGGCGTGTGTGCAGCGATTGCGCGACAGCACGTTGGCCAACTTCTACGTTGCTGCCGATGAGTGACCTTTACAGCGCGACCTGCCCGGCGTGCGATGAGCGCTAATCGCCGATGCTGTATCGGCGAAGCTTCGAGTAGAGGCTTTGGCGGCTAAGGCCCAGCAGCGCAGCGGCGGCGGCGCGGTTGTTCCCGGAGACCTCCAGCGCAGCTTTGATGCAGAGCTTTTCCACCAAGTCCGTGGACTCTTGCACGATGTCCTTGAGGGACACGCGGCCGACGAGGCTGCGCAGACGGTCAGCGGAGCGAGGAAGGAGGCTTCCGCTGTCCGATTCGATCACGCGCGTTTCGACCGTGCGAATCGAAAAACCCATGCAGGGAAGGTCTCCGTCCATCGCCGCGACGCCCGTAACGAGGGCCTCTTGGGTCTGGCCGTACTCGCCGCGAATGACCGTGGAGAAGTCACGGAGCACGCCGTTTTCGCGCAGGCTGGCGCTGATGATCTTGAGGTCGACGCCGGGCCTGCCAAGCCAGCGGCCCAAGTGGAAACCCGCGACGGTCTGCTCCGTGGAGCGCTGCACGAGCTCGCAGTAGGCGGCGTTCGCGCTGAGCACGCGAAGCTCGGCGTCCGTCACGACGAACGCGTCAGGCATGGCTTCGAGCACGGCCATCATGCGAGAGCGGCGCGTGTGCAGCTCAGGCGCCTGACCCCGGTCCGTCGGCCAGAACCGAAAAAGCATGAGCAGCGTGCCGGTTTGGCGGAAGCGCGATGCAGACGCGCTCACCTTCAGGTCTTCGCGGCCGGCCGGCGTGATGTCGATCTCCGGGCTCGCACCGGCTTCGAGCGCGCCAAAAAGCGTGAAGAGCTCGTCGCGGCTTCCCGCCGCGAAGACGTCCTCAAGCTTCTGCCCGCGAACGGACTCGACGGGCGCGCCCAAAAGGGCCGCCGCTGCGGGGTTCGCTTCGATAATTTCATGGTCCGAATCGCGCACGACGAGCACGGCGTCCAAACACACGCGAAAGAGCACGCGGTACGCCGTACCGGCACGTCGCAGGCGACGATATTCAAGATCCATCGACTGCTGAGCGCTAACGAGCCGCTGCTGCATCGAAGCCACGGGACTGAGATCGCGCCCCGCGATGACCACGCGTTCGTCGTCGAAGCGCACCGCACTCGCGCTCAGGGTCACCACGCCGCCGCCTTCAATGGCTTGGTTCACTTCGCGGCGTTCGCCCGCAGCGTCTTCCTCGAAGGCGTTGCGAACAAGCTCCTCGGCTTTCACGCGGCTGTCGGGCAGAACCGTCTCGGACCACGGCTGGCCCACAAGGCTTTGCCAGCCGTCCGAGCGCTCGAAAGTCGCACCCAGCCACACATCGGTCACGATGCCGGATGCGTCGACCACCATCGCCACATCGGCGACGCTGGCGATCAAGCCGCGGGAAAACTCGTCCAGGTCGCCGAGTTCGGCATCCATGGGCTCGGGTTTTCCGGCGGCTGAAACCAGTTGAGTTCGCTTCGGCTTATCCAAAACATGTTACGAGGCAAAATGCCTCGTAACATTAGCACGTCGATTTCCCGGAAGCGAGGTAGGAATTCACATCGGAACCGCTGGACAAGTACAAAAACCCTAGTTTTGGAGCATATTGACGCAGTGCATCGCAGCCGCCCAAGAGGAGCTGCAGCGGCCACGGGGATGCCTTGCGGAGCTTCGCCGCCAGGCCTTCCAGCCCCACGAGCCGGTCGACGCTCTTGCAGGTCACGCCGACCGCGGCCACGGGCTCGCTGGCCACAAGGTCGAGCAGGTCGCTCGAATCCATTTGGGCTTCGACGTGAGTCTCCCAACCCTGACTTCGCAGGGTTTCCGCCAGCGCGTAGATCGGAAGCACGTGCTGTTCGCCAGGCGCGGCGGTTAGAACAATGATTTCACGGTGCACGAGCGGCCCTTCGGCCTCGTAGCCGATCTCCGCAATCGCCCGCTGCAGCGTGTCGCTGCCAAAGGTCACGTCGGAAAAGCTCATGCCGTCGACGAGCCAGCGTTCGCCCAGGTAGTTCGCCACCCCTCCAATGCACTTGAAGAGCACCTCTTCGGTGGACCACCCATGGCGCATGGCCAACCCGCGCACCTGAGCCAGTAAGTCGGAGCTTCGGGCGTCGACGGCAAGCTCCGCAAGATGCTGGAGCTCCGCCTCCGAAAGGGCAGGGGTGAAGGGCTGCACATTGGCGACAGCCTCCGCGGCAGAGAGCCTATCCATCGTGTCCTCCCGAGTCTTCGACGGCAAAATCAATGCCGGGCGCGACCCAGCGAAAAAGGCGCGCGTCTTCGAGCGGTAGCGCCAAAAAGAGATGCTCGAGCACGCCCAAAAAGGCGAGCCCCGTGAGCAACGAAAGGGACACAAGCTCGTACTCGCTCGCGGCGCGCCACGCGCCCAAACCAAGGGCCGCCGTAAGCGCCAGCGTTCCCAGGAGCGAAAGCACCAAACCCGGGCCCAGGGGCCCGCGACGAAAGTAGCTGATGAGGTAGCGGAGGTTCGGCGGCAAGAGCTCGGACGAAACGTGCGGCACGCCCGCGAAGAGGTTGAGCTTCGCCGAAAGGCGAAAGATCCAAAGCATGCCGAAGGTCCAGAGGGCGATGCGGTTCGGCGCGGACGCCGTGAGCGCCACCAGGCCGACCACGCTTCCAAAGAGCGCGAGCTCGTGATGGATCACCGTGTCCGTCGCTAAGCGAAAGCGGCGCCAACCGCGCGCATCCCTCGGACACGGCTGACGACGGGGCCCGGTGATGCGTCCACTCAGAAAACTCATCTCATGCCAGCCCCAAAGCACAAGTGCCGCGCCGAAGGACGCATAGGCGCCCAGGGCGGTCGGCGTACGCGAAGCCCAGAGCGTCAGCGCCAGTGCGAAGAGCGCAAAGACCGTGAGCACGCCACCGACCACTCGCCGCGTCGATTCCGGCTGCCACGCGGACCACATCACGGCGGCCGTGCTCGACCACCACGCGACGACGACGAAGGACAGTGCCAGGGCGTGCTCAGCCATCGCTACCAGGCAGCGGCGACCCGCAGTTCGTCCGGCAGCTCGTTCTGCAGCGGCCGCATCATGTACAGGCGAAGGAAATTTGCGGCGACACGCATCTTCATTGGCACGGCCCGAAGCCTTCCAAAGAAACCTTGCTGCTTCGCCTCGTCGATGCGCATCGAAAGCTGCTGAATGCGACGAAGGCCGGCGAGGAAGCGCGGGTTTTCGATGTCGAGAATGACGGGAAAAACCTGCTTCGAAATCTCCGCCGTGATGCG
>JBCCRV010000651.1:0-4352 GCA_039201085.1 Myxococcota bacterium
CACATGGCCGAGCCACGCGGCGATGGGCGTGCGCGTGTCCGGTGTGAGCTCGGGGTCCGCCTTGCGCGCTTCGAGGTAGGTGACGCCGCGCTTGCAGAGCGTCGCGATGCGTAGGAGCTGCGCGATGGCGTGGTCGTAGGCGGCCTCGGGGTTTTCATCCGCGCCGAGCGCGCCTGCGAGCTGTCGCACCGCGTACTGGGCTCCCGGGAGGTATGCGTCACCAAGCTGTTTCGCTTGCTTCTCAAGGACGGCCGCCGTCTTGGCCGTGATGGCGCCGAGCCCGCTGCGCATCAGGTCGTGCAAGAGCGTCTCCAGGGTGGCGAGTCCGTCCAGCTGGGCGTCGATCTTCTTGGCGAGGGCGCGCTTATTGACCTTCTTCGGCTTGGCGGCCCGCGCCTTTCGATTCTCCGCCCGCGCGACCTGCTTCGCTCGGTTTGCCGCGATGTCTTCGGGCACGTCCGCCACGGTGAAGGCTTCGCCCGACGCAAAGGCATATAGAAGCGCCAACGTGTGCTTGCAGGGAAACTGCCGGCTCGGGCACGTGCAGCGGTAGACAGGATTCGACGGGTCCTGAAAATCCGCCGAGGGCCGGTACGCCTGCTTCCCGCTTCCCGCACACTCGCCAAAGATCAGTGTGCCGTCCGCGTCCTGATGGCGGGCAAGCAACTTGCCGCCCCGAGCGAGCTTGCGAGCTTTGGTGAGCGCCGCTGCGTTTGGTGCGGCGCTGTCCACGAACGCTTCGTCGATGGAAATCACGGCGGTACCCCCGGCGCGGAGCCTACTCGATTCTCGTCCCTGTCGGGCGCTGGAGGAAGGTACGGGACCACCGGCGTAAGAAATACCCCCGGAGGCGAGGCTCCTTTTGTGGTTTTTTTCGCCCGTTGGTAAGATCGCGCCGATGCGAACTCGCTGGTATCGCACCTTCCTTTTCATGCAGATTCACGTTTGGCCGTGCACGAAGGTCCGCTTCGCGGCGTTGATTGCGCTCATCGCCGGCGTCGGCATGAGCTTTGGGGTGGCCGTGCAGGCGCAGTCGTGATGATGCGGTTGGCACGCCTATCGTTGATTCTATCTGCGGCGCTGGGACTGACGAGCTGCAGCGAGACGCCGCGAACGCAGGTGATGGTATTTGTGCGCGCGGACGACGCGGTCATCGCGCGAGCGGAGCGGCTCGAGGTGATCGTGCGTGGCGGACCGCCGGGCTCGATGCTCGAGGAGCGTGAACGCATTGAGTACAGCGGTCCGACGGTGCCGGATGGTTTTCCGCTCAGCTGGCCCGTACGGATCGCTGTCGTCCCGAACGCTGGCGATGTAGATCGCGTCTACGAAGTGACGGCGACGGTCTTCGACGATGAAGGCCAAGTGGCGCAGCTTCGGGTTCGTAGCGGGTTCGTTCGGCAGGAGACCCTCGCGTTGGAACTGTTCTTGCGCGCGTCGTGCGTCGACGTGAGTTGCGGTGGGCCGGAGACCTGCCGTGAGGGCCAGTGCACGCCCGTCCAAGTGCTCAACCCGTGCACGCTCGACATCTTTGAAAGCGGCGGGCAGAAGCCTTCATCCGGGGAGTGCGCAGGGTTCGACGCCGGCGTCGATGCGGGACCGGTGGACCTCGCGCTTGATCTGGATATCGGGCCTGACGAAGGCCCTGATGAAGCGGTTGATGCGGGCACCGACGAAGCGGTCGACGTCGCTTTGGACGACGCGGTGGACGTCTCCGTCGACGTCTCCGTCGACATGGCTCCAGTCAATCCGTTGGAACGCCACAACGTCGTGTTCGTCACGTCGGTGGGACACGTCCCTGGCGATCTTGGGGGAATCGCGGGCGCCAACGAAATCTGTAACGAGCACGCTGAGAACGCAGACCTGCCGGGTGTTGGCAGCTACGTGGCGCTCTTGGCGGAGGCTGCGAGCTCGCCCTTCGATCGGCTTACGGTGACCGGCGCACGTGGATGGGTGCGACTGGACGGCATGCCCGTGGCAGACACGGTTCGCGATCTTGTTCGGGGCAGGCTTTACTACCCGATCTCTCTAACGGAGACCGGTTCGCCCGCACCCGTGGCGGAAGTGATCACGGGTTTGACGGAGGAGCTCGACAGCGATCCGAACACGTGTTCGGACTGGACCCGACGCGGTACGCCGGTGGCGAACTTCGGTGGCGCAGGCACGGTGGGATCGGGAGCGGAGCGCTGGGCGGGTTCGAGCATCATACGTCCATGCGATGAGCCCCGTCGTCTCTACTGCTTCGCGACCTCCCGCGATGCGGCCCTCGATCCGCCACCGGCACCGCCCGTGGAAGCGGCGTTGGCATTCGTCAGTAGCACGGTGATTCCGGCCAACCAGGGGAGGGGTGCATTCGATCGTCAATGCCAGTCGGACGCGGAACGGGGCGGTTTCTCCGGGAGATTCGTAGCGCTGGTTTCAACGCGCGAGGAGAGTGCATTTGACCGCATCCAGTTTGGTGTCGAGTTCTACCGCGTGGATGGCGTTCGTCTCGGTACCCGTGACGACGTCGGTGACGAAACCGTTGAGGCCTCCGTATCGGTGACCAGCACGTTCGAATACGGCAACTTTGGTGTTTGGACGGGCCATCGGGGCACACCTCGAGACACGGGCACCGAAGACTGCTCGGTCTGGAGCGATACGATGTTCAACGGCGGCTTTTCGCTTTCGGCCGCGCGCGAGTTGTTTCGGGCCACCACCCGCTCATGTGCGACTGCCCAACGGGTGTTGTGTTTTCAGGCGGACGACACGTGATCATGCGCCAGGCCGTGATCGATTTACGAGGTCGTGTACTTTGTAGTTTTGAGCGCGCGTTGGTAGCATCAAAGTAATGCGAACCCGCTTGGCCTTGAAGCCTTTCGCCTCGTCCCTCCGCGCGCTAGCGCCGGTTCGAAATCGCTTGATGGCGTTCATCGCCCTGCTGGGGACGCTAGGATCGAGCGGGTTCGCGTCGGAGGCGATTGCGCAGGAAAGCGAGGGACGCTCTGCGGAGGAGCGTGAAGCGCGCGCGCTATTTTCGGCGGGTGAGGTGGCGTACAGCGCGGGGCGCTACGAGGACGCTTTGGAGCGTTTTAGTTCGGCCTACGAGCTGTCGGGTCGACCGGAGCTTCTGTACAATATCGGTTTGTCGGCGGACCGTCTGAGGCGGGACGAGGACGCGCTGGAAGCGTTTGAAGGGTACCTGGAAGCGGTACCGGATTCGCCGCATCGCGCGGTGGTGGAATCGCGCGTAGCTTCGATCCGTCAGTCGCTGGCGGAGCGCCGCGCGCTGGAGGCGGCGGCGGCGGAAAGCGAAGCGGAGGCGGCGGAAAGCCGGGCGGCGGCGGTCGCGGCGCAGGAAGCGGCGGCGGCAGCGGAGTCGGAGCGCAACGGGGAAAACCGCAGCGTGGCGAAGACGTGGTGGTTTTGGACGATCGTCGGTGTGGTCGCCGCGGGCGCAGTGACGGGCATCGTTCTAGGCACGCAGTCGGGTCGGCAGGATCCGGTGCCCGGAGATTTTGGGGTGGTGGTGCAGGCGCAGTCATGGTGACACGCATGGCGCTGGTGTGCGCCGCGGCGGCGGGGCTGATGAGCTGCAGCGAGACGCCGCGAACGCAGGTGATGGTGTTTGTGCGCGCGGACGACACAGTCATCGCGCGAGCGGAGCGGCTCGAGGTGATCGTGCGCGGCGGGCCGCCGGGCTCGATGCTCGAGGAGCGTGAACGCGTGGAGTACAGCGGTCCGATGTCGACGGAGGGCTTCCCGCTCAGTTGGCCCGTGCGCGTGGCCGTGGTGCCTGCGGGAAACGACGCCGATCGCGTGTATGAAGTCATCGCAACGGCCTTCGACGTGGACGGCGAAGCCGCCACCTCGCGCGTGCGTAGCAGCTTTCTTCCGCGTGAAACGCTGACGCTCGAAGTGTTTCTGCGTGAATCCTGCCTCGACATCGACTGCGGCGGGGAGGGAGGGCCGCCGCAAACGTGCATCGACGGAATGTGCGTCGAGCTCACACCGGTTAACCCTTGTTCGCTCGACGTCTTCGATCGCGACGGCCAGAAACCAAGCAGCGGCGAGTGCGAGGGCTTCGATGGCGGCAGCGACGTCGGGCCGTCCGATGCTGGCCTTGACGTGGGCGAAGACGCCACGCTGGACGTCCCAATCGACGATACCGTCGACATGGGAATCGACGACGCGATCGACATGGGGCCAGACGAACCTCTCGACGTCGGAATGGACGAGGCGATCGATATGGGACCGGCCGATCCGCTCGAGACCTACAACGTGGCTTTCGTAACGTCCGGGGCGTCCGCGGTTGCGTCGGAAACGGGCCTTGATGCTTTTGACGCGATTTGCAACGCCGCCGCGGCCGAAGGCGC
>JBCCRV010000652.1:0-4348 GCA_039201085.1 Myxococcota bacterium
AGACGCTCCATCCGTCGCACTGTCGGCGAAAATCGCCGGGCGGCAATGCTGATCAGGTCTCTAGCGCGCGCCGAAGGCGTACGCGGCGCCCGAGTTGAACTCTTCGTCGTTCTCTTCGTCGCCGCCCACTCCCGTGGCGTCGCTGTCTTCTTGATCGGCGCCGACGACGAGGGAACGCTCGCCGAAGTCGAGCGACCAGCCAAATCGATCCTCCCGCTGCGTGTTGCTCGCCTTTACGTAGGCGACCTGCGTCCATTCGCTGCCGACGCGCGCGAAGAGGTAGACGGCGCCGGCGGAAGTAGCCGTGTCGTCCAGCTCGTTACCACCCACGCCGGTGGCGGCACTGCGTTCGATGGGCGAGCTCGCTGCGATGAGGTTCGGGGCCATCGCCACCGACCAACCAAAGAGCACGCCCTGCACCGAGTTCGATGCTTTCAGGTAGGCCTCGAGGGCCCAGCTTGAATCGCCGTCGAAGCGGTACACGAAGACGGCGCCGGATTGGGGCGCGGCATCGTTTGCGTCGTCGCCGCCCACGCCAACGGCGTCGCTGTCTTCCTCGGGAACGCCCACGACGATGGTGTCGCCGAAGACCGCAAGGCTCTGGTTGCCGAACCGGTCACCGCCGACGCCAGAGCTGCTGGTCGGCGATGCCGTTGGGTTTTCCGCCTTGATATAGGCCTCCTGGGCCCAGCCGCCGGCGCCACGGCGAAAGACGTAAACGGCGCCCGTGAACGGCGCGTCGTTGTTGTCTTGCGGACCGTTCACGCCCGTGGCGCTGCTTGATTCGACGGGCGCTCCGACTGCCAGCACGTCACCATCGAGGGCCACGAGCTTGCCGAACTGATCGCCTCGATCCGTGTTCGACGCTTTGATGTAGGCCTCCTGGGTCCATCCATCGTCAGTGCGCACAAACACATAGACGGCGCCGCTGTTCCCGGCCGCGTCGTCGTCCACCGGGTCGATGCCGCTGCCGCTGCCGCTCTCGAAGTGCGCGCCGATCGCGATACGGTCGTCGCTGATATCCACGTCGACGCCAAAGTTGTCGATAGGGCTAAAGTTATCGCTGCGGAGCTCGGCCGTTTGGGACCAGCCCGCCGGCCCGAACTCGAAGACAAAGCTTGGCGAGCCTCCGACGACAAGGGTGTTGCCTTCCAACGCGAGCGCCGTACCGAAGCGAACAATGGCTTGGCCCTCCGGAGGTTTGAGGTAGGCCTCTTCCTCCCAGCCGTTTACGGGATCGCGTCGATAGACATAGACCGCGCCGCGGTCCGGCGCTTCGTTGTTGTCTTGGTCGCCGTCCACACCGGACGCGTCGCTGTCTTCGCGGGGGGCGCCGACGGCGATCACGTCGCCGTCAGCGGCGACGGCGGTACCGAAGGCGTCCATCTCTTCCGTGTTGAAGGCCTTCAAGTAGTCGCTCGTGAGCGAGTCGGTAAGGGCGTCGCAGCGAAGGCCGAGGGCGCCTTCGCAAGGGTCGGGCGGACCCGCATCGGCCATGTCGACGGCATCGGCGTCCGGGGCGTCCGTGTCTTCCGGCGCGTCGCGCGCTCCGTCATCGGGTGCGGCGTCGCCCATGCCTTCATCGACGTCGTTTGCGTCGGCGGCGTCGACGCCGCGGTCCTCGCCGCCGTCGAGCGTGGTGCTGCTGTCGTCGCCGCATCCCCCAAGGAGCAGGAGCGACGCCAAAATGCTCAAGATTCTCATTCGTTCCGGTCCCCTTGCTCCAGGGTCCACGATAGATCGTTGAGCGAGGCCGTGGCGCGGAAAAACGTCTTCGATTTCGTGCGTTAAACGCGGCATTGAGGTGACGAAAGAAGAATCGGCACAGGGTGCCGAAAATGGTGCTATAGCGTCCACCAATGCGGATTCGCTACTCCCTTCTCCTCCTCCTCATCACCGCGTGCGATTGCGGTGATGACGGCACTCCCGGGGGCGGCGACGCGTCCGTGCTCATCGACGGATCGAACGAGGACTTCGCCCTGCCGGACGGAGGCGACAACGACGACGGCATCTGCAACAAAGGCCTCGACGACGACGGCGATGGGCAGGTCGACGAGGGGTGCCGCTGCGATCCGGGCCAGCGGCAGGCGTGCTACAGCGGCGCGCCCGCCGAAGCCGGGGAGGGCATCTGCCTTTTCGGTGAACAGGTGTGCGAAAGCGACTTCGAGTTCAGCCAATGGGGGGCGTGCGTAGGCGACGGTTCGCCGGACGTGGAGGTCTGCGACGGCGTCGACAACAACTGCAATGGTGAGGTCGACGAAGGCTGCGAATGCACGCCTGGCGAAACGCGCGAGTGCTACGACGGTCCGGAAGAAACGGCTGGCGTCGGCATTTGCACAAGCGGTGAGGAGCGCTGCGTCGTCGCGGGTGAAGGTGCCGTATGGGACGCATGTGACGGCGCCGTCACGCCCGAGGTCGAGGATTGCGACGGCGGGGATGAAGACTGCGACGGCCGCGTCGATGAAGGCTGCGAGTGCGTGGTCGGCGAAATGCGCGATTGCTACGGCGGTCCAGACGGAACGCTCGGCGTCGGCGAATGCATGATGGGCTTTCAGCGCTGCGAGGATTCGGGGTGGAGCGAGTGCCTCGAGTCCACGGTTCCCGCTGCTGAAGCATGCACCGGTGGCGACGACGAAGATTGCGACGGCCTCACGGACTGTGAAGATCCCGATTGCGCGTGCTGCGAACCGTTTCGAACCTCGGCCCTTGTCGTTCCTGCCGAAGCCGAGCTCTTCTTTGTGGTGGACCGCTCGGGCAGCATGGACTTCTTGGCGGAAGGCGTTGACCGCACGCGATGGCAGGAGCTCAACAGCGCCCTCGCCAGCGTGCTTCCGATGGTGGCGGATACGCCCCTTGGCCTGCTCACCTTTCCCGAGCTGAACGGTACGGTCGAGCGAAACTGGTGCGGCGTTGCGTCGTCCCCGGACATTCCCATCGCCGTCGGCACGGAAGCCGCGATCATGGGTCGGCTGGTTGCCGCCGATCCGCGCGCGGGCGATACGCCGACGCCCCAAGCCTTTGATTTGGTCGGCGACTACCTCGGCGCTCGCACGACGAGCCGCGAGACCTTTGTGATCCTCGCGACGGACGGCTTGCCCGAGCCCAACTGCGGTTCGACGGTGGCGGCCACCGTGGCCGCGCTCAACACGCTTCGGGTCGAGGGTGTGAGCACGTTCGTGATCGGCATCGTTGGACCGGACCGCGACGGAAGCACGGCGGGCATTCCAGCGCTTCGCAGCGCCTTGAACATGTTCGCCGATGCCGGCGGACGGCCGCGCACAGGCGCGCTTCGCTACTACGAAGCGGTGGATGGCACGGCCCTTACGTCGGCCTTCCGTGCGATCCTAGGCGAAGCGACTGAATGCCGTTTCGAGCTTGATGCGGCACCGCCGGCGGGCGCGACGGTCTTCCAAGACGGCGTCGTTGTGCCGGCGGCAGGCTATACGCTTACGGGCCGTTCGCTCGAGTTCGCGGGCACCTACTGCGAGCGCATTCGCGCCGGCCTCGTCACCTTAGTCGAAGCGCGACTCGAGTGCGCTGATTAGACCTCGCGGAACTTGATCGAGCAACCGACGGCGCGTGTTTCCGATTCGTTCACATCGTTACCGGCCACCACCGCGGCGAGGGCGTCGCGTAGGTAGTGGGTTTGCACCGTGGCCGGGTCTTGGCTGTCGTCGATGGCTCCGTGGTAGACAAGATGCCCCTCCGCATCGAAGAGGTAGGCCTCGGGGGTCTTTTCCGCGCCAAAGGCCCGCGCGATGTCGGACGTTTCATCGACTACGTAGGGGAAGCGCATCGAGAGTTCGCTCGCGCGTGCCTGCATGCCCTCAAACGAATCGATCGCGTATTCGTTCGGATCGTTCGAGTTGATCGCGATCACGCCGATGCCCTGCGCCATGTACTCGTGCGCCAGCGCCACGAGCCGGTCCTGCCACGCGACGGCGTACGGACAGTGGTTGCATGTGAACACCACCAGCGTTCCCTTCTCACCCGCGACCGACCCGATCGAGTGGCGTGAGTCATCCACGCTGCGCATCGCCGTGTCGGCCATGGGGGCGGAGCCGCCAAGCTGCAGTCCTTCGCCTTCGCTCGGGGTGGGCGCCGACGCGTGGCCTGCGTGCCCCGCGTGCGGGTCTTCCGACGGCTCGGACGGGGCCGCGGCGGGTTCGGACGGCGCCGCCGCACTGCCGCTTGAAGCGGGCTCCGCTGGCTCGGGGGCGGCTTCCGAACCGCAGGCGAGCAGGACAAAGGCAAAGAGCGGGGAGAGCGGTCGTAACTTCATAGTGGGTGTCTTATGCGGACGAGCGCGCGCAGCGCAAGGCCGCCGCGCACAGGCCGCCGCGCACCA
>JBCCRV010000653.1:0-4344 GCA_039201085.1 Myxococcota bacterium
GAAACCCACGTTCGGCGCGTCGATCAGAATGCGAGCCGCAGCGCGCGAAGCGCGCCATGCGAGCCTCGCGCGGACGGGACGGGGCCAGCTGCGCGGAGGAGGCGGCGCCGAACCCGGGAACCCCGGGAACGACGTGTGGTTGCTCCCGTGGCCATACCGGTTGTGTCTGTCGTCGTTACGGCTGCCTTCGTTGCGTTCTGGCGCACGCCGATTTCATCGACTTCGCCCCGGCTATCGATTTCGGTAGCTAGCGATGACCCAGAGGGAGTGGGCGCGTTGGGTTAGAGCCACCAGCGAAGGATGTGGGCCCACCAAGGAGCCGGGCGCCGCGGCGGTACCCAACTGTCGTTCTTCCTTCGGCTCGTCATAGTGTCCATTCGCCTCACTTCCTACCCTAGAGGCCAACGGTGGCAATTGACAAGCTTTTTACAAGAATTTGTCCCCTACATGTAGGTGGTCTCGCACGACTGAAGTGCGTTTGTCATGGACATTTGCGGGAAAGATCCTGGATATCGTCGCGTTGCGCCGCCTACATCTGTCCCGGGCTGCGCCGATCGTCACCAGCCCAATCTCGGGAGGCCCCCAATCGAATCCCGTCGGCATTGCGCCGGCGCCAAGGGCCGAGATGGCGGAACCCAGCACAGCTGCCACAATCCCCGCGCTGGCTTTGAAACGCTTCAGCGATGGTGCGGCCCCCGGCGTATACTCCCGCCATGCGGCTTCACCGATGCGTTTCCCTCTTGCTGATCCTCGGCGCGTGCGACTGCGGTGAGGACGGCGAGACACCGACCACGCCTCCGACCGGAGGCACCACAGGAACGCCAAGCGCAGCTGGGCCCGCGCTCTTTGAGGCCGACGGGGCCCTTGCCGTCGCAGCGGGTACGTCATCACAGGAGTTCGATGTGCCGATTACGTCGGGTGTCGCCTTTGAGGTGCAGCTCACGTCCAGCAGCTTCGATCCCGTCCTGGCCGTTCAGGCGCCGGGCATGGCGGTACTCACGAACGACGACTGGCAGGGGAGCCGGAGCGAATCTCGTATTCGCGGCGCCGCCACCACCGACGGCGTCCTCAAGATCACCGTGACCAGCTTTGACGCTGCGGCCAGCGGCGCCTTTCATGTAGCCGTGATACCCGCCGTCGCGGGCGCTGCCCAAGTCCCCGCCACCCAACTCAGCGTTGGGCAGAATGTCGAAGGCGCGCTCGAGGAAAGCGATACACACCTCGCCGATGGCCGGCTCATCGATCACTACGTGATTCAGGGTCAGCCCGGGAGTTCGCTCGAGCTAAACATCGAGGCGCTTACGCCGACGATTCCGAACGCGATTCTAATGAGCCCCTCCGGTCAGTCGATCGGTACGGCCGAGAACGGCCGCTACGCCATCACCCAGCCCGGCCCTCATCGACTGCAGCTCGTGAGCGCCGCGCCAGGGCAGCAGGCCGGCTATCGGATCGCGCTCTCGCAAGCCACCGGAAGCGTGGTGCCTACGTTGGCACGCTCCCACCACACGTGGCCGTCGGATCTCAACGGGCCGGCGATTCGCCTTGGCGAAACGGTGCGTGGTCAACTCGATAGCTCGCGCGCGCTTCCTACGGGCGAGCCGGCACTCGTCTACTCCGTCGACGCGCAGGAAGGGCAACCGCTGGTCGTCGAGATGCGCTCCACCGCCTTCGATCCGTACTTGATGATGCTAAGTCCAAGCGGCCAGCACTGGGAGAACGACGACCACGACGGAACCCGCGATGCAGGCCTCGACGTGGTCGCGCCCGAATCGGGCACCTATCGCATTGTGGCGACGGCGTACCGAGCGCAAATGGCCGGCGTCTTTGAACTCAAGGCAAGCGGTGAACGGCGCGTGGTCGCCGCGGCGCAGGCCACTGCCGCGGGCGCTTCGGAAACGCGTGCCGGTGCGCTTGCCGCTGGCGACTCGACGCTCCCGACGGGCGAGTTTGCCGATGCCTACACCTTCGACCTGGCGCAGGGTGAGCGTGTGTACTTTGGTGCACGCTCCTCCGCCTTCGATACGTACCTCATCGTCGCGCCGCCGAGTGGCGACCAAACGGACAACGACGACGAAAGCCCACCAAACACCGATGCCGGAATCGACTATGTCGCCAGCGTTGCCGGTACGCACCGGGTAACGGTCACGAGCTACCAGCCGGGCGAAACGGGGGCGTACACGCTCGAAGTCCGACGCAGCGGTGGCGCCGCAGCGCCGCCAGCTGAAGGTTCAGGGGGTACGCCGTCCCCCAGCGTCGCCGCGCAAGCGACGGGCGAACGCACATCGGGAACCCTCGCCGCGGGCGATCGCACCTTGGATTCCGGCGAGTTCGCCGACGCCTACACGCGCACCTTCGCCGCCGGTCAGTCCGTGCAGGTTCGGCTCGAGTCGAGCCAGTTTGATCCCTACCTGATCATGACGCCGCCCGGCGGCACGCAGCAGGACAACGACGACCTCGACTCCACGACCCGCACCGCGGGATTCGACATTCCGGCCGCGCAGGCCGGCGAGTACCGCTTCATCGTCACGAGCTACCAGCCGGGCGAAACGGGCGCGTATTCGCTGAGCTTCGGCGCCGGTGCCGCGGCACCGCAGGCCGGTCCCACGAACCCCACGAATCCCACGGCACCTCCCGCTGCCGGTGCGCCGCGCGTGTTCGGTCTCTTCGCCGGCATTTCCGACTACCCCGCTGGCGTGGGTGATCTACCGGAATGCGCCAACGATGCGGTGAAGCTTGCGGAGGCACTGCGAAACCAAGGGCTGCTCACGGAAGACCGTCAGGTTCTGCTGACCGATGCACAGGCGACGCAGGCCAACATGCTTCAGGGGCTGCAGCTTCTCGCATCCCAGATGCAGCCGACGGACGTCTTCGTCTTCTTCTTTTCTGGGCATGGCGGTCAGGGCCGACCCGGTTCGCAGGACACGCGTGAGATCGACGGCGTCGACGAGTTCCTGGTCATGCACGACGGCCAACTTCTCGACGATCGTTTGGCCACCGCCTTTGATGCGGTGGGCGCCGGAACCTCGCTCATCGCCATCGACTCGTGCCACAGCGGCGGCTTCGCCAAGGATTTGATCACGCGACCGGGCCGCGTCGGCCTCTTCTCTTCGGAGGAAGACGTGCTCAGTGCCGTCGCCGGTCAGTTTCAAGCTGGCGGCTACCTTAGTCACTTCCTCCGCACCGGTGTGATGGGTGAAGCGGATACCTCACCGCAAGACCGCGTGCTGACGGTGGGCGAGCTCGCCCGCTTCCTTCGTCTCCAGTTCAGCGCCCACGCGTCTGACGTGCAATTTCAAGGTGCCTATCAGCACATCGTCGTGGACCGGGGCGCGGTGAGCAGCAACCAGGTGCTCTGGCGCTACTAGGAATCTGTTGCGCTTGCCAGCGAAGTGCAGGACCGCTGCCTGTTCGCTGTGCGCAACAGCTTCCTGGCGAGAGCTCTAGCTCCAGAGACCGATATCAACCTTCGAACGCGATGCGGTCGAAGGATGAGCCGGGTCAAACTCGCTCGCACTACGGCTCGTTGGAATGCCCGGCAGCCTTTCATCGCTGAGTAGCGACGAGCGGGCCGTTCCGGCGTCACGAACTGCCACCGCAGCTGTCTCGGTACAGCCCATCAGATATCGATACACCCCATCAACTAGGGAAGTTCGGGCGCTACTCTTCTCGAGCGAAGCTCGCTAAGAACGAAGCAACCGAACTTACCTAGTAGTGCCAGGGGAACTTTGAGAAGTCCTGGTCGCGCTTTTCAAGGAAGGCGTCGCGGCCTTCCTGTGCTTCCTCGCTGGCGTAAGCGAGGCGCGTGGCCTCGCCGGCGAAGAGCTGTTGGCCTACAAGGCCGTCGTCGACCATGTTGAACGCGTACTTGAGCATTCGCTGCGCCGTTGGTGACTTGCCGTTGACGCGATCTGCCCAGTCGACGGCGACCTTCTCCAGGTCCGCGTGGGGCACGCTACGGTTGCACATGCCCATTGCGACGGCTTCGTCCGCCGAATAGGGCAGGCCGAGAAAAAAGATTTCCCGGGCACGTTTTTGACCGACCATACGGGCCAGGTAGGCGCTGCCGTACCCCGCGTCGAAGCTTGCTACATCCGCGTCCGTTTGCATGAAGCGCGCGTGTTCCTTACTAGCGAGCGTCATGTCGCACACCACGTGAAGCGAATGTCCGCCGCCCACGGCCCATCCGGGGACGACGCAAATCACGACCTTCGGCATGAACCGAATGAGGCGCTGCACTTCGAGGATGTGCAGCCGTCCCAGCCGCGCCGGATCGATGTTCGCCGCGCTCTCGCCCTCGGCGTACTTGTAGCCGTCTTTGCCGCGAATGCGCTGGTCGCCGCCCGA
>JBCCRV010000654.1:0-4342 GCA_039201085.1 Myxococcota bacterium
CTACCAACTGAGCTAAAGTGGCTTATTCCTTCGGGCCTCGTATCTTGCCCAGGTCGCCAGCGAGGTCAAGGGAATATACCCTGCCTGAACCTTCGCTCTGCTCAGCCTACGGTTTACGAAACCGTTGCACTACCAACTGAGCTAAAGTGGCTTATTCCTTCGGGCTTCGTATTTTGCCCAGGTCGCCAGCGAGGTCAAGGGAATATACTCTACCTGAACCTTCGCTCTGCCCAGCCTACGGTTTACGAAACCGTTGCTCTACCAACTGAGAGCTAAAGTGGCTGATCCTTGTCGAGCCGCATTTCTGGCCCAGTCCCGAGCGTTGATTACGCGAATACCGTACCTGAACCTTCGCTCTGCTGAGCCTACGGTTTACGAAAACCGTGGCTCTACCAACTGAGCTAAGGTGGCGAATCCCTTCTGGAGCCGCATCCCTCGCTCACTCACCCGCGTTGGTCAAGCGAATACCGTACCTGAACCTTAGCTCTGCTCAGCCTACGCTTTACGAAAACCGTGGCTCTACCAACCGAGCTAAGGTGGCGAATGGCCGTCGCCCCGACCGCTTTCAATCCCCGGCTCGGACGCGAGGGGATGAGGCGCTACACCGAGACGCTTCTCGACGACGGGGACGGGCGATGAAACCGATCGAATCCCTGCTCTATAAGCTCTGTGTGGACCTCGGCTTCTGCCTACCTCCAAAGGAGCACGACGCAATCGTCGCGAATCCGCCCGACGGGGTAGAAGGGTTCGCCCGTCGGGTGTGGGAAGCCGAGGGGATGGACCCACCGAGATCACAGGACCCTCTGTTCCAGAGACTCTGTGAAGCTATCGGCCAGTTTCCCAAGCTCGGGCATCTTCGCGTGGTGTGGCCGGACGGCGCTCTCATTGCCGATGTTGAAGTCGCGCCGGATTGCACGGCGGTCGAGACCACGCACGTCATGGGCTACTTCACGCCGGGTCCGGCATTCGACCAGCTTGCACCCTTCCTCGACGAGTTTCAGCGTAAGTGGGCAGCGGACGAGAAGGCAGCGGCCTTCAGGGTATCGCAAGAAATCGACAGCTTCGGTCTCGTAGCCAGTGACGACATAGGACGTCTGTTCCGTGTGTTCAACGCCCACTTCGTCGAGCCGGGTCTGCTGTTCGCCATCGCGTCGATGTGGAGCCCAACCTGACCGCTACGGTGAGCCCAGCGGAGTTGAGCCCGAGACTTACATACGCCGCGCGATCGTTGCCGCGAGGGAAGCGATGGGTAGGCTGAAGGGGTGCAGGGTCTCGAAGCGCTCGCTCAAACCATGGTGCTCGGCGCGCTCCTCGATGCCGTTCGCACCCAGTACGGGGCCTTCGAGCTCGTCGCCCACTGGAAACAGGGGGAGTTTCACCACGACGTGGTGCTGCGCCTGAACGAGTCGGCAAAGCTGCCCGCTTCCGTGCTCATTGTCTCCACGAACTGCAATGGCGGCATCAAGGAGGTGCTCGCCTTTGACGAGCTGCCCGAGCGCTGGGCCCTTTGGAACCATCGCTGCCCGGCGAACCCGGACTTCGCAGGCGAGTTGCCGCCGCTCCTGGGCGCGGCGCGCACGCACCATTGGTTCGACCCCTGCGAACTGCTCGCGGAGAACGCCCGGAGCGAGCTTCGTCCGGAGTTCCGCCGTCGACAGCGGGGCGGCGGCTGGGAACCAAACCATTAGCTGTCAGCGCGGGCGAAGAGCCCCGTACACTCGGGCGCCGCAGACCGCTGCCGGTTCCGAATGAGCGCGATCAAGCGTTCGCCGAAGAACGCATCGAGAACCTCTTCGGCCTGCGAAGGCAAATCAAAACCCGTAGCTTGAGCGCACCTAAGAGCGCTCGAAACCGTGCGCCCTTTCGGCGCCTGGCGAAAACACTCGTTGAGGGCCGGATGCACGCGCGGCGATGAGCGCCTCGTAAGCCTATGCGACCGGTACATCTCCCTCTGTGCGTCGTTGCTTCCCATGCCCTCTGTCCTTCCTCGAGGCGACGTCCTTCCTCGAAGCGACGTCCTTCCTCGAAGCGACGTCCTTCCTCGAAGCGACGGGACCGGCGTACCGGGACAGTTCGCACGCCGCTATACTTCCGCGCATGCGAGCGCACTGCCCACGCCGCGCGTTCACCATGCTCGCGGTCCTGTCAGCGACCGCGATCGCATGCGGCGGCACCAGCGACCCCGGACCTCCCGACGCGCCGCAGGACACGCCCGCCAACGAGACCCTTGCGCGGGACGCGCCCGACGACCGCATGTGCGAACGCGACGAGTTCGGGCCGAGCTGTACGCCCTGCCGCTGCGAGAACGGAGGCGAATGCAGTGACGGGGCCTCCGGCGACGGAAGCTGCACCTGCCCGCTTCTCCGGAGCGGGCCTGCCTGTGAGCAGCGCTGCGATCTCGCATGGGGCGATGCTCCGGACGCGCCGATCGAGGCCTTTGCCTTCAACCCCGAAAGGGCGCTGATCGCCAACGACCCGAGCGTGCTCGTCGAAGGCACGGGCTTTCGCATGTGGTTTTCGCTTGGCGAACCGCTAACGGACGGCATTCCCGTTCGCATTCACGAAGCCCGCTCGAACGACGGCGAACGCTGGACCGTGCTCCCCACTCCCCAGCTCTCCCCGGGCGCACCCGGCGCGTGGGACGATCAGGCCGTGGAAACGCCCTCGGTGCTGCGGGACGGCGAAGGGCGCTACCATCTTTACTACTCGGGCCGCCGGCGCGGCGACGGCCTAGCGATTCTCAGCATTGGGCACGCCACCTCCGACGACGGTGTGACGTGGGTTCGTGATCCCGCGAACCCCATCATTCAAACGGCGGCGGCGCCAGAGCGATCGGACTGGGGCCAGTTCACCGCTGCAGAACCCGGCGCGCTCTACAACCCACGCGACGGCAAGATTCACCTCTACTACGCGTCCGCTGGCGGCAGCGCCGAGCACGCGGGCGACTTCGCCATCCTCTACGCGACGAGCGACGACGGAAGCCGCTTCGAACACCACCGCGACGCCGATGGCAACCGCGAACCGGTTTGGAGCCTTCAGCTCTCCTACGCCGGCGCGGGCTTTCGAGGCTATTCCGGCCCCTCCGTCACCCTGGGCGCCGACGGTGCCACGCACCTGGTGCACACGGTGGTGTTCAACCCGGGTGACGCCGGCTTCGAACAAATCGCGATCGCCAGCGCACGCAGCGAAGACGGTATTCGCTTCGAGGAACGGGCACCCTCGATCCTAGCTCGGGGCGACGCGCCGTGGATCGATCGGGCTGTAATCGGTCCGCACCTTCGCTTTCACGAAGGCCGAGCGCTGCTTTGGGCCATGGCGGAGCCCACCCTCGTATCCTTCGATGAATTCACCCAAGGCATCGTTCGCATCGTTGGCGACGCGGTTTGTCCGTAGCGGTGGACCCGCGCCGACGCGATCACTCGCGGCCGAAGACCTGTTCCAGCGAGGCGATGCCAAGTTCCGCGGCGAAGGCATATGCGTCTTCGACCTGATGGGCCGAACCGGTGCGCCGCAGCGCAGGAAGCAGCGCTTCAAGCCGCTTCACGATCGCTTCATCGATCACCGGTCCCGTGGGCTGCGGCTCTTCTTCCTTGGTCGCGGCTTGCGGAGGCGTGGGCGCGAGCGAAGGGGAGAAGGGCCCATCGGGCGAAGGCGCCGGAGGCGCTCCGGAGGGCGAGACGCCACCTCCCAAGGGCACCTTCTTCGGTGCTCGCAGGTCCTTTGTAACCGCTTTGGTCTTTTTCTTTGAAACCACCGGCGCCGGCGGTCGCCACGAAGGCGACTCGGGGACACTCGCCTTGGCCGGAGCCTTTGCGTCCGCGGCCTTCGGCGGGCTGGCGGACCGGCCTCCCTCGAGGGCGTTCAGGTCTACCTCGCCGGTGTGTTCGTCCGAGTCGGCCTCGAGCTGCAGCCGCTCAAACATCATAGCGTTCGACGTGTCGAAATCGAGGGCGCCGAGATGAACCAGAAAGCTGTCGCCTTCGGCCCGCACATCTTGGCAGCGGCCCATGCCTTCGAGCAGCACGTCGCCCTCCCGAAGGGTCACCTGAAAGGCCACCCACGCGCCCGCGTCGATCGCTTCGCTGCTAAGGAGCCGGAGGGACTCGCCGTGCACCCGGGACGCGAAGATCCTGACCGCGGCGGACTTGTCGTTGCTGTCGACCCGCTCTTCGAGATGGACACCCATTTCACGACCGTACCGGAAAACCGAAAGCAATCGAACGGGGGTCTGGGACTCTGGTAGGCTCCCGCCCATGAGTGGCTACGGGTACACACCGCCGGGCGGCGGTGGATTCGGCGGTCCGCCGGGGGGCGGGGACGGTGACGGGGGCGACGGCGACGA
>JBCCRV010000655.1:0-4328 GCA_039201085.1 Myxococcota bacterium
CGCGGAAGGATTTGCGGCCCGGCACCGCATTCCCCGAAGCGAGTTCCTCGACCGCATTCGGCCGCAAATGACCAAGGCCGAAGCGGAGCGCACCTTTCGTGAGGCGGAGCGGCTCGGCGTAAAGAGCGACGCATCGCTGGCGCGCATGCCGCTCCTTCGCGCCACAACCACGCTGCTGGCAATCGAACCGAAGGCGCGGCGACAGCGCGCGGAGGTACTTCTGGCAGAGCTGCGTATGTCCGCACGACGCGCCGCGCGCGCTCACCAGCGCATGCAGGGGCGGGTCGCCCTCGTGCTCGACAACAGCCATTCGATGCGCGGCGTGCGCGAACAACGACAGCGACCGCTCGCGGTGGCCCTATCGACGGCCTTTCTACTCGAAGCCCTTTGCGACGAGCTTCGCATCTTTCCGCTGCACGCCGCAGGCGCAGGCGGCGAAGCCACGCTCGAAGTGCTGATTCATACGCGGCCGATCGGCGCGACGGCCCTGGCCGACGCGACGCTGCGCGCGCTCCGCTGCGATCCCACGCTTGTCGCGATCGTCTCGGACGGCCATGAAACGAACCCGCCGGGCGCCGTGCAGGCCGTGCTGGCGCTCTTTCACAAGCATCTGCGAAAGCCCAGCCAGCAGCTCGTGCACGCGAACCCCGCGTTCGATCCCACGCTCTTTTCGCCGCGAACGATCTCAACGCATGTGCCGACCCTCGGCGTACGCGACCCCAGCGACTTGCTGGTGGGCATGGCCTTTTTGCGCTTTGCGACCGGCGTGCACAGCGCCGCTGAGCTCGAACGCTCACTCGAACGCATGGCGACGCCTTTCATCGCGGAGGTCGCATGAAACCGTTCGCGTTCACGCCATCCTTTGGCGGGCTTTCCCTGGGGCCTTCGCAGGTCTGCGAATCGATTCGCCTGGTGCCGCTCATTCGCGACGCGCCCATCGAGGGCATCCGTCTGCATGAAGCGGCGCAGACCGCGTACGGCGCCGTCATCGAAGGCACGCTCGAGCGTCCCGAGCTCGCCTACGTCTCCTACGTGCCGCACGCGATGGTCGTCGACACGAGCGACGGTCCCGCCGCCACCATGGGAACGATCCTCACGGACGGCGTCCTCGACGAACGCCGGCGCTTCGGGCTCTACCACCGCATGGCGAAAGGCGTGCGAGGCCGGCGAAAGACCACGCTGCGCTTTCTGCCGCTCCACCTCGCGATGGAGGGCTTTCTCGTGCACCACTTCAAAGGCCCCGCGCGGATCTGGCCGGAGTACACGCACGAGGTCATGCGGCGCGGCCTCTCACCGCGCTACGAGCACGCGGTGCGCGGCGCGTACCTTCCGGGCCTCGACGACGCGCTTCGACTCTTCGAACTGCACGAGGGCCAAAGCGGCGTGCTCTTCTTCGTCGGCGATCGACTGCGCAGCGCCATCGTCGCGCCGAGCGCCGAAGCGTACCGAAAGATGCATCGCGCACTTCTCACGGACTTCTTCGCCGACTCGATTCGCCTCGACGCCGCCTACGACACGGTGCCCGACTGGACCGTTGACGCGAACGAAACGCCGAAGTCCCTCGATGACCTGGCCGGCTTCGTGCAGCGCATTCGCGACGACTGGAGCGAGTTTCACGCGGCGATGGCCGACGAACTCTTCGGCCGCGCGCACGAAGCGACGCGCGTGTACAAGCTGCGCGGCTTCGAGCTGATTCGTTTTCTGCCAGACTTCAGCCCGAGCGATCGGCACCACATCGGCGAAGCGATCGTCGACGGCAAAGGCCGCCTCGCCTACTTGAAGACCTACCGGCTTTCACGCGCCCAAGCGAAGCGCGGCTACCTGCTGAGCCTGCTCGCTGACCATGATTGGGATCTCAGCGCCACCGCCGAAAGCCTTGGCGCGTCGCGCTCCGAGCTTGTGCTGCGCATTCGCAACGCGGGCTTCGCCTACCTCTTTCGCGCCCACGTCATCCAGGACGCCCTCGCTGGGCGCCTTTGAAAGCGAAGTCGGCGCTCACCGGTGGTGAAAGACCGCACCGGTCAAGAAGGGTCACAGAACGTTCGTGTTTCTGGTAGGCACAAGTATGCAGCGCGCGCTTCTCCTCGTCTCGTTTGTCACGGCCTGCGCCCAGCCCGTGCCCACGGCCGCACCCGCCGAACCGGCCAGCGGCGGCGAAGCCGAAGTGGCGGAGGCGCCGCCCCCGCCGGCCTCGAACGAACCCGTATGCACATCAAACGGGTTCATGATGTACGAGGCGTCGGAAACGGCCTATGCGAGCCGCACCGGCCTGGGCGTGGAGCGCTTCGCCGAACTCAGCACCTCGCACGAAAAGCCCCTCGAAGAATGCGGCCTCGAGCCGATCCTAATCCGTCTTGCGTCGATGCTGTGCAACGACGGTTCAAACCCGTTCCAAGGCAACCTTGGCGCCGCCCATCGATCGCGCCGCGGCAACGTCGGCCCGGGCGGCCGCTGCGGCGCGGTCGTCGACCTCTACGCGGTCCCCTGCCCCGAACGCACCTACGACGTGTTCGCCGATCTCTACTTCTGCCCTGCCGGCCAGAGTCCGCGCTAGGCCGCGCGCGCGACGGCGTCGTCGCTTCGTCCGCGCGACGTTCGGCGGATCGTCAACGTTGCAGCGCATGGATACACACCGCACGCGGCGCTCCGAGCTCATGCCGGCTCGAATGCGGGGTGCGCCTGCTCTTTCGCGCCTGCGTCATCCAAGATGCGCGAGCAACGCGCCTTTCATAGCCGGGCCCTCGGGGCCCGCCGTTGGCACGATCGGTCGCAAGGTCACGTGTGCATCGAGGCTAACGTACGCCTCCGTCGGTCCGAACGTCACTACGCTCAGCCCCAGGCTTCCACCGAAGGTCGGCGCAAGGCCGTCGTGTGAAGCGGTGAAGGACCGTAGGCGATCGAGAAGCGATACGACCAGCCGATCGCGATAGCGCTCGGGGTCGTGCGCCCGCCAGGACGCCGCGCCGATCGCGTAGGCGCCGTCGCTGCGTTCGAAGTCGGCAAGCTTGCCGCGCACCGATTCCAGGAGTGCGACGCGGGCCGCAAAGTCCGCGCCCTCGTGAAGGCGATGCACGACGATCGCCGTTGCTTGCGAAAGATGTCGAACGCGCCCCTGGCGAACGCCGGCGAGCTTTTCGGTCCACGACTTATGTGCCCGCTGACGCACGCTCCCTTGAGCGACGACATCGCTGCGGGAAGACAGAACCGACTCAACGTTCTGAACCCGTTTGAGAAGCTCCTGACCTGCTTCGCTCGGCGTGCGCCCGCTGCCCTGAATCACCACGGGAATCCACAGCTCATCGGGCACGATCCGCAGGCCATTTCGCGGAGGAAAGTGTTCGAACTCGACCCCGCCCGCCATCCGCGAATCGCTCAGTCCGAACCGTATAGCGCCGAGGAGGAGTTCGAAGAGGGCCTGCAAACGCTGCACGCCGGACTGCAAGCGCGCTTCGCCTAAAACGCGTTCATGGCCGCCACCGCGGTGCAAGGCGCCGAGATCGGGTAGGCTGAACGCATGGGCTTATCCGCGCCGCATCGCTTCAGCTTCGCTCAGTATGTCGAGGTCGAAGCGCAGAGTCCGATCAAGCACGAGTTTCTCAACGGTTGGGTCTGGGCCATGGCAGGCGGCTCGCCCGAGCATGCCCGCATTTCCGCGTCCGTCGCCCGAATGCTTGGGAACGCACTGGAGCGCCAACCCTGCGCTGTCTACAGCTCGGACCTTCGCATCCGCGTGAAGGAAACGGGGCTTGCGACCTATCCAGACGTCACGGTCGTCTGCGGCCCACTCGAATCCGACCCCGACGACCCCTCCGGCCATTCGGTGATCAATCCGCTCCTGGTCGTAGAGGTCCTCAGCCCGAGCACCGAAGCGTACGACCGCGGCGACAAGCTAGCCCATTACAAACGAGTGCCCTCGTTGAAGCACGTCCTACTCCTTGCTTCCGAAGAGCCGCGCGCGGAGCTCTGGACCCGCAATGGCGAATGGACGCGCACCGACGTCGCTGGCGAAGACAACCTTCCGCTCGCCCATCTGAACGTGGAACTTGACCTCAAGAAGATCTACGCCAGTCCGCTGCCCTGACGGCAAAGCGCGGCCGTCAAAAAGAGATTAGGCGAGTCGCTCCCCGATCGCGACCTTTGCTGACGAGCTGTCAACCAACGTGGAGGACGGCGTCGTCAGGCGCGTCGCTCCTCGAGTGCGACCGACTGCCGACGACCTACCGGTCGTCAAAGGAGGCGCGCCGAGGAGCGGCGAGCCAGATTGAGAACACGGCGTCGTCAGGCGCGTCGCTCCTCGAGTGCGACCGACTGCCGACGACCTACCGGTC
>JBCCRV010000656.1:0-4322 GCA_039201085.1 Myxococcota bacterium
TGGCGCTGGACCACTCAACACATGAAAGACTGGGTCAACTCATCTGGGACTCAGCACTAGTACCTCACCACAGGAGTTTTGATCGATTGAGTGTAGATGATCGGCATCGAGGTCGGCGGGCGTCCGACGCAGGACGCGAGCGTATTCAAGGAGGAGGGCCGGCGAGGTCGACGGCGAGGGCCGCACTCAATCGGTCAAAACTCCTGTGGTGAGGTACTAGTGCGAATGAATCGGTTCGGTGATCTGGCGTACGAGCCCTCGGGGCCCTTGGCGGAAGAGCGAGCTCAGCAGGAGCATCCCCACGGCCACGGCAGCGACAATCGACACGGGCGTGGCGTGTTCGCTCGCGTGCGGGTGGTGCTCCAGCACGGCCGCCCCCTCTAGACCGACGACGTCCACGGTCCAGCCCATGAGGATGGCTAGCACGCTAACCGAGATGCCAAAGATCGCCGCTATGCGCGCGCCGTGAAGGCGCGCGAGCACGCCAAAGGTCGTCACGTTCGTCGCCGGTCCGGCGATCAAAAACGCGACGGCGGCGCCCGCTGAGAGGCCCTTGTGCATCGCGAGCGCAACGAGGGGCGTCGCCCCGGACGCGCAGACGTAGACAGGAACGCCAACGAGCGCCGCCACCGGCACCTGGAGCCACGGGGGAATGGTCGCGATCGCTCCGTGGTCCAGCAGCGGTTCGACGAGCGCGGCGATCACCAATCCGAGCACGATCCACGGCATCGTATGGTCGAAGACTTCCTTGTAGCCAAAACGCAGCCCCGAAATGAGGCGGGCGCGAAGCGGACGCTCGTCCACCTTTTCATCAGGCGCTGCTTTCGCGGGGCGAGCCTTCGGGCGCACCACGTACGCGACCACCACGGCGACGAATACCGCGGCGACGATGCGCGCCATCGTGAGTGAACCGCCGAGGAGCGGAAACGAGAGCAAGACCGCGTCCAGCCCAAGCTCTGGAGTCGCGACAAAAAACGCGAGGGCCGCGGCCGGTGCGGCGCCACGGCGAACGATCGACTCGTAGAGCGGGAGCACCCCGCATGAGCACACCGGCAGAGGTAGGCCGAAGGCCACCCCCCGCATCGCCTGCGAACCCCGTCCCCCCTTGCTCAGCATGGCCAGCCGCTTCGGCGAGAGAAACACCGGGAGCAGCCCCGCGAAGGTGTAGCCGATCACCAGCGCGGGTGCGGATTCGAGAAAGAGCACGCCGAGCGTGTCTAGGAACGCAGGCACGTGCGAGGGCGCGTGGCCGTGGCCACCGGAGAAGCTGGCGAAACCGACCACCGCGGCGCCCACCAGTGTTCCGATCGCGGCCGCGGCTTTCCCCGTTCCGGGAGCGCCGTGGCCGTGGCCATGTGCATGTCCGTGATCGTGGTCATGTCCGTGAGCGTGGTGGTGCTCGTCGTGACCGTGGTCGTGGTCATGCCCGTGGTCGTGGTCATGTCCGTGAGCGTGGTGGTGCTCGTCGTGGTCGTGCTCGTCGTGAGCGTGGGCGTGAGCGTGCCCGTGATCGTGCGAATCTCCGTGCGCATGGGCGCACTGCGCACCGTCGGGATGACCCGCCACCACGATGTGAAAGAGCGTACCCGCGACGAGCGCCTCCAAAATCAACTCGGTGTGCTCTGAAAGCCCCGCTCCGAGGCTGCCTCCAAAGACAAAGCCGAGGCCGGTGAGAAGCACCAGGAGGAGCGTTGCGCCCCAGGCCAGCGCGATCGGCGACAGCTTCGACCGCTCTAAACGGATCGCACCGCTGGCGATCGCGAGACCAACCGGAAGGCGGTGCGCAACAATGGCCCACTGCAACGAACCACCGTGTCCCGACTCGCTCAGCGAAAGGGCTGCGCCGTCCATCAACGCGTGCAGACCAAGCAGGGTGACGGCGAGCACACCGGACCACGCCGGCCGGACGCGCATGCGGTGCAGCGCAAACGGCACCGCGGCACCGAGGCCCATCCAGAGCCACGCCGTCCACCCGAGCTCCGCAGCCACGTGCGGCACGAGGATCAGACCGCAGAAACCGGCGACGAGGGCGAGCGAAAGCCCGTCGATCAAGGAGGTCCAGCTATCGCGTTTCTTTGAGACCGTAGCAAGCAGCGGCCCCGCCAGAAGCGCAAGGGAAGCAAGCAAAAGCGCGGTCATCGTGCCATCCATCCAACGGGGGGTGAGGAGCAACAAACGCGTACCGATGGCGTCGGCGAACGCTTGTCGACACGCAAGGAACCTGCAGAAAGGACCGCGATCGGTCGAGCAGGCCTCTCACCACCCGCGCCGGTGCCTAGTGTGGGGCGTTTCGCCGTTCGCAGCCGGTCGTTTCGCTGTGATACCTCGCCGCCGGTGCCTCATCGACGGGGGCGATGACGTTGGCGGGCGCGGCCGAGCGAGCTGGGCAACCCGCCGAACACGCCGCCGGGCAGCCAGCAAAAACGCTGATCAGAGCGGTTGCGCCGAACACCGTGGCGAGAACCACGCCGATACGGGCAAGAATGGACGCTTCGCGCCAGCGGATCGAAGCGGCCTGCCAGAGTAGACCAGGAAGGGATTTTGCTCTTTTCACAGGCGCAGTATAGGGCACCCGTCAAGGGACGGAAGGGCTAAGGATCCGTGCGCCGACCTTGCGGCCAAATGCCTCAGTCCGCGGCTTCGGCGCGAAATGCGCCAAAGGCCGCTCGAACGTCGTACGCCAGGGCGGTGATCGCCCGTTCGATTGCGGGGCGATGGGAAGCCATCATCGACTCAAGAAGTGAACGCAACTGCAGCTGCTGCTGCCGCGGCATCATGCCGGTGTGGCCATCGTGTAGCGTACGACCGGCGAAGGCCGCCACGGCGCGCCCGTCCGCTTCGTTCATTACCGCATCGACGGTGAGCTCCGAGTAGTTGGGCCACCACGACTGCACCCACCACGGGGGCACGGAGGCGCCTTCGTCGGCTGCGCGCGGCACGATCGCGAGAAAAGGATCCTCGTGCGCGCCGAAGCGCATACCGCTCGCGACCACCTGAAGCGACAGACCGCGCCCGCCTACGCAGCGAATGCTCGACACGTCGCGCATCTCCTTCGCTTCAAGAATGCGATCGTCTTCGTCCGCCGTAGACGGGCCTTCGATGCGAATGAGCGCCCGACGCGTGGTGGCCGACCCGATGCCTTCTTCGAGGAGCGAACCCGCTCGCTTGATGGTGAAAAAGTCCTGCGCCCAGGTCGGGTGCAAACGGGCCATGAGATCGACGTAGCGCGCAAAGCCGTCTGTTCCGAGTCCGCTCAGCGCCAGATCGCCCGCCATGCGCCGTTCGGACGCCTCCAAGAACGCTTCTGGCGCTACAGGGAACGCTTCGCGCAGGCGCTCGAGGGGAACGGGAAGCGGGTTCTCGTCGTCTGCGTCTCCACGAGCGGCGTAGGCATCGAGAAACGCATCGATCAGCTCCTCCGTCGACCAATCGTGCACGTGGGCCGCGAGCTCGAGGCTCACACCAAAGCGGACAAGATCGATCACGGGGGGACCGGACACGGAATCGTCGAAGTCTGCAAAGCCGCCGCCACCGTCGGTCACCGCCAGCTGTTCGAAGTGCGCGTCGCCGTGCAGATTGACGGAGGGCATGGTCGCGATGACCGACTCGAATCGATCGCACACGCGATGCGCAAAGGGCGTGTTGATAGCGCGAAAGTAGTTGTGAGCCGAAGCAGATACGCGCTCTCGGAGCGTTGGCGAAGACAAGAAGCTCGCGTCGGGAGTGAGCTCCGCTCGCTCCGGAGGGCGTGGCGCGCTTGGCGGATCGATCGGCGCTGCGGGCACCTCGTGTGCACGCGGACACCCGACAAGCATCAGCACGCATAGGGCTGTTCGGTGAAGCGCCACGGCGGCGAGCATAGCCTGCTCCATCGCGCGCTTACCACTGCTCTGACCACGCCGGTCGCTCATGATGGTTTGGGCTCTGACGTCGCACCCACGCGCTATGCTCCAGGCGATGAACTGGGCGGATTTGCAGCTGCTTCTCGCCTTTGCGGACGCGGGCACGCTCAAGGCCGCCGCGGAGACGCAGGGCGTCAACATCAGCACCGTATCGCGCCGGCTCCGCACCCTCGAAGGCGAGATCGGCGCGAAGGTGGTCGAGAACGTGGGAGGGCGGCTCACGCTCACGGAAAGCGGCGAGCGGGCCGTGGCGGCTGCGCGCGCCATGCGGCACGCCTCCGACGACCTGCTTCGCGACGTCGCCGGCAAAGACGACGAGCTCGCCGGCCCCGTGCGGATCGGACTGCTTGAGATGTTTGTGCGCTACCACGCAAGCGCCTTCGTCGAGCTCAGCCGAAGCTACCCGAACCTGGAACTCAA
>JBCCRV010000657.1:0-4319 GCA_039201085.1 Myxococcota bacterium
GGCCGTCCGTCTCCGTCTCCGTCTCCGTCTCCGTCTCCGTCTCCGTCTCCGTCTCCGTCTCCGTCTCCGTCTCCGTCTCCGTCTCCGTCTCCGTCTCCGTCTCCGTCTCCGTCTCCGTCTCCGTCTCCGTCTCCGCTCTTCTCAGCATTGCCGAGGCGGGCAGCGCTTCGGGTCGCGCACTCGCCGGCGGCGAAGCGCGCGCGGCATTCAGAATGCGCAGCCGTCGGGCTGCGGTTCGGCCGACTCGACGCCAGCCGCGGTGGGTACGCGTTCGGCCGGCGTGAAACCCTCGCTTAGCGTGCCGACCAACGCTTGCCCGCCGTAGCCCGTCGTTGAGAAGTGGGCGCGCACATAGATCCGATCTGTTTCGCCGACACCCAAGGGTCCGCCGCTGCGGGTAAAGGGCTGCTCGTCCACGTGGCTGTGGGCCAGAATGCGGCGGTAGGCGAGCGAGCCGTCGCTGCGAAGCACCTCCCACCAGTCGGCGTAGCCATCGCAGCCCGTGTCCGGGCTTTGGACCGTGACGCGAAGCGAGGACGCCGTGCCGGAGGCGGCGGTGACGTCAGCGAAGGGCGACGACGTTCCTTCGTCGATCGGTTCTGCCGAATCGTCGCGTCCCTCGTCCGGGTGCGCTTCGGTGGCGTCGACGCTCTCATCGCGGCCTTCGTCGGCAGAGGCCGAGTCGCTCGCCGAGTCGCTTGCGATATCGGGCTCTGCGCCTTCGCCCTGCGTTCCGCCGCAGGCGAGGGCAAAGATCAGTGCAACGCGGGGTAGGGGCTGCACGCTCATTCGCCCAGGATCACGTCTAGGTAGTCGTCGTTCTCGCCGCAGAAGCGCGATTCGGCGAAGCCGGGGGCGCCCACGCGCTCTCCGAACTCGCGTGCGCCGCCCGAGTCCATCAAGCAGCCCGGCGTGTCGCCGCGGTTGTGAAATCGAACGCGTTCGCCCGCCCCTTGAAAGGGAAGGCCAAGGCTATGGCCGAGCTCGTGTGCGGTGGTCTCACCGATCATGTTCGCCAGGGCGCGCATGGCCAGCTCCACCTCCGCCCTTCGGGCAGTGGTTCCCTGCACGTCCGCCAGCGAAGCCGGCGCGTCGATCACGGCGTCAAAGATCTCGTCAAAGAGCGGGTCTGGTTCCGGACCCATGCCGTCGCCGGGGGTCCGTGTTTCGGAGAAGTACAGATAACCGTCGATGAAGACGCCGCCGAAGCCCGCAAAGCCGTTGGCCTGCGTTTCGGCGTTCAGACCGCCGATGAGGTCGCCCATGCGCAGGTTACCGATGTCTTTTCCGGGCGTGTTGTCGTACCCGAACAACCCGCGACCGTTCGGGTCCGGGCCGCTGATCTCGACGATTGTGACGCCGTTTCGCGAAACATCGAGCGGCTCCTCCAGCCGCACGTCCACGTTCCAGCCTTCATAGATCGCCTGCATGCGCTCGCGAATCAGCTCCTCGATGGTCCCAGCGGAAGCCGCCAAACCGAAGAGCGGTAGGGTCTGGTAGAAGGTCGGAAGGAACCGTACCCAAACGACCTGCGTGATGGCGCCCAAACGAAGGATGGCGGGCCCACCGATGCCGCGCACTTCGCCGAAGCCTTCCTTCGATACGAGCGGCGTAAAGGTGGCGTCGAGCACGCCTCGGTCCGTTCCGAAGAGCGTGGAGATGAGCGCGTCTTCGCTTCGGTTGGGCTCCGCGGCGATGCGCCAGAGGAGTGAGCTTCCGCTCCGCCAAGGAAGCACGAGGGACTCGCTGAAGGAACGCGAGTCACCGTCGCCGTCGGTGAACGAGCCTTCGATCAGCACGACCGTTTGCTCATCCGTTTCCGACGCACGCTCGGCGCCCAAGAAGCCGCCGCCGCGAACGTCCACGAGCGACTCAAGGAAGGTCTCCTCGGTGCCGAGTCCAAAGAACGTCGGCGGGTTGATCTGAATGCGCACGTTGCGCTCGCGGCTGCGAGACATGCCTCCGCCCGTAAGTCGGGACTCGAGAAGGACCGTGCCTTCGAACTCGCCCTCACCGATGCCGCCAAGTGCCGTGGTGACCACCACTGCGCCGCGGCGTCGGTCGCCGGGCTCCGCCTGCACGACCGGAACTTCGCCCGCGATGGTCACGCGACCGTCCGGGCCGTCGAAGACACCCGTCAGCACCGCGAGGACCTCGCCTTCGCCTTCCTCGAGAAACCCCGCGCCATCCACAACGACGGTCGAGTTGCGAAAGAGACCGGACTCGTCGATGTCCGCCTCGAGGGCGATTTCGAGCTCTTCCGCAAGGTCCAGGTTGTAGGTGAATGGGTCGCTGATCAGGAATTCGTCACCAATCGTGAGGTCCAGCAGTTGCACGCCCGGACCAAAGACGTCGATCACCTGCGAGGTCAGCACAAACTCGGCCACGCCGCCGCGCGATCCATCGCCGTCGATCGGTTCGATGGGCAGCGAGAGCCCATCGGCGAGGTTCAGCGTAGCCCCCGCCGTCAGGGCGTCGAGGTTCGCCACCTGGACGCGAAGGGTTGTGCCGACAACGCTCGGCTGAGACGCGTCGATGCGGGTGATCACCGGACGAACCACCACGCTCGTCGAGCCGCCCCCGCCGCCTCCGCAGCTCGATCCGAGCAGCCCAAGGAGCACTGGCGCGGCACGCAGCGCTAGCGCGGCACGCATACGAAGTCCTCGCCGCCTTCCACCGTGGTGGTGGTCTCGCAGCGGTAGTCATCGTCCCTGCAAGGCACCACCGTGGCGAAGCACTGCGGCGCGCAGACGTTGCCAACGGGCTGGCCGTCCGTACCGGTGCCGCCGTCGATGCAGCGGAAATCCGATTCGCAATCTGCGTCGGACGCGCAGCCCGCGCGCGTGCACATGCCGCCGGGCCAGTTGATGCAGGTTCGGACGCCGCTGCACTCCTGCGGGTTTTGGCACGTTTCGCCGGCAAGCTTCCGTCCCCGTCGGCCGCAGTGGCGGCCCTGCGGATACCACTTGCAGTCTTCGGCGGCGCGGCAGTCGGCGCCCGAGCCGCAGCTCTCGCCGCATTCAGCGGTTCCGTCCGGACCGCCCGTCGGGCAGATATAGTCGCCCTCGGCGGGGCACTGGAACGAGGACGTGCACGCACGCGACTCGCAGCTTCCGGCGTTGCAGACTTGATCGACGGCGCATTCGCTGTTCGCCACGCAGCCGGACGCGGGCTGGGTGGTCACGCCGAGGACGTACGTGGAGGCTCCGTCAAAGGCGAAGACGTACACCAGGTATTCACCGGGCTCGTTGAGGCGAACCTCGATCAGCTCTTCGCTCGTCGTGCCGTCCGACTCATCGATGAAGCGAACTTCGTCGCCGACCACTTGAAAGAGCTGGATGTCCAGGTCCGCGGCGGCGTCATCAATGAGCATGCGAACTTCCACGTCCGAGGGCTCGCTGACGGTAAAGCTGAAGTAGTCCGAATCGCCGCCGCAGAGCGTGGCCAGCTCGTCCGCTTGCCGGCCGGCGCCGGCGCTGACGAGGCGCAGCTCGGTGGCGTCGTCTGGCGCGTCGTTGGGTTCGAGTCCGTCCGCTTGGCAGCATTCGCCGTTGCCCGGAGCCTCGGAGATCGCGAGCGAGTAGGTGTTCTCGTCGCCTTCGTAGCCGAATACGCGCACGAAGGCTGTGGTCGCGTCGGCAAAGCAGAAGTCGATGAACTCCGGTGAATCGCTCGTTTCGCCCGCGGCGATGATGCTGCCGAGGGGGTCGATGAGCTGCACGTCGAGGTCGCCGTCGTTCTGGTCGAAACCGCCCAGTTCGATTTGAAGGCGCGTATCGGCCGGAACGCTGTAGCTGAAGTAGTCGCTGTCGAAGGCGCAGGCGACGCCGTCGTTGATGTCGCGGGTGAAGTCCGTAGCTTGCGAAAGGGTGTCGTCACCGCCGCCCGCTTCGCGCGCGTCGTCGTCGGGGCACGAGCCGCCCCCTCCGCCGCCGCCGTCGCACAAGGCGACGATGCCGGCCTCGCTGCTGCAGCCGGCGATCACCGACCCCTCCACGCTCTGCGTCGCGCCGCACGAACCGGCGCCGCTGCACACGCCGTCGCCGCTGCAGCGTTCGGCGCAGCGGTTGCCGCCCGTGCCCGCGGCGCAGAACGCGCTCGAGCATTCGGCGCTCGCCGCGCACGGTTCACAGAGCTCGAGGAGCTCGCCGCTGCCTTCGCCAAACACAGCCTCAAAGGCGATCACGGGCGAGTCGGTGCGGTTGTCGCAACCGGTGCCGCCTTCGTCGTCGTTGTCCGTCGCGCTTACCAGAATGTAGAAAGTCTCTTCCGCCGTTCCGTCTTCTCCGGGCCGGAGCGAGGGAATGCGCGCCGTCCAC
>JBCCRV010000658.1:0-4312 GCA_039201085.1 Myxococcota bacterium
CACGCGCGAGGTACGGCGGCACCCGAGCCCTGCGTCGCGCGAAGGCGATGTCGCGGCGCCCCATTTTGGGCCGAGACATCCCTCACAGATTATGCTCGAGCTTGAGCGAGCTCGACGATTCGGCCGACCACTTCGTCAAAGCTGAGGTCCGTCGAATCGAGGTGTACGGCGTCTTCCGCGGCGACGAGCGGCGCCAGTGCGCGGGTCGAATCGCGCTTATCGCGCTCTTGGATCGAGCGCAGCAGCTCGTCGCGGTCGGCCTCCACGCCGCGCGCGCCGAGGTCGCGATAGCGGCGGTCCGCGCGCGCTTCCGGGGACGCCGTGAGGAAGACCTTCACCTCGGCGTCGGGAAAGACCACGGTGCCGATGTCGCGTCCTTCCAAGACAACGCCGCCAGCCTCACCGAGGCGGCGCTGCACGCTGAGAAGCGCCTCGCGCACCTCCGAGTGCTTGCTCACCTCCGACGCCCCTTCGGCCACGTCGGTGGTGCGAAGCTCATCGTCCCGGTCCTTGCCGTCGATGTGCAGGCGCGGTCCGCCCTCCCCCGACTCAAAACGCAGGTCGAGAGCGCCCGCGAGGGCGCCGAGAGCGGCGCCGTCTTGCCAGGAGAGACCGCGCTCGCGCGCGGCCAGCGCAACGCCCCGGTACAGCGCGCCCGTGTCGACGCGCACGAAACCCAGGCGCTTCGCGACCGCTTGGGCCACGGTGCTCTTGCCCGCTCCGGCGGGACCGTCGATGGCGATGACGCGTACGCTCACGGGCCGAACGCTAGCACGGCGACGGAAACACAAAAGGGCTTTGCGAACGGCCTCGCAGATGCAGAAGAAACGCCGTGTTGTCTCGCGCCATTGCGGCGCGCCGCACGCACCAACCGTCGCCAACACGTTCCGGGTCTCCCAGATCGCCGATCGTGATGGCCGACAGCGGTGGTTCGCACGGCGGGCTCCGACGCGCGTTTACGCGCGCTCCCTGAGCGCGTGAACGTGCGGACACATCGCGGGCGCCGCCGCCACCCCTCGACCGACGTTGAAGCGTTGGCCCGCTTCGTGCTGAGCGCCGCCGTCATGCAACACATCGACGTTCAAAGTCCTACGCACTTCGGTGCTCACCTATTCACGCGCCTGCGCGTTCAATCTCTCTTCGGCCTTGCGCTCGCTTGCCTCTCGCTCGCTGCATGCGGCGACGACTCGGGAGCGTCATGCGTGGAAGGCACCTCCCAATCCTGCGCGTGCGTAAACGGCGAAGCCGGAGCGCAGGTCTGCCGCGGAGGCGCGTTCGAAGCGTGCGTTTGCGGCGGGGACGACGCGGGAACGCCCGACGCCTTCGTGGCGGACATGGTCGCACCGCTCGACGCTTTCGTACCCGACGCGATGTTGGATGCACCCGCGGTCGACATGGGCGCGTTGGACGCGGCACCCGAGATGGCGGCGGAGATGGGACCGCCCGCGCCGGTCTGCGGAAACCGCCGGCTGGAGGACGGTGAAGAGTGTGACGACGGCAACCGGCGCACCGAGTCGTGCCCCTACGGCACGCGCTCCTGCACGGTCTGCACCGCGTCATGCCGAGAGGCGCCCGGAGCGACCACCTTCTGCGGCGATGGCGTGCAGCAAACCCGTGAAGACTGCGACGGCAGCGCCATCTGCGACGACGCGTGCGGCTTTCTGGGCGAAGCGTTCGAGCCCAACGACGACGTCGACGACGCGCTCCGCCTCGAAGCGGACGAAGACGGAAACTTCGCCCATCCCATCGACACGGTGGCGGGCCCTACGCTCTTTGCCGACGGTATGTTCATGCGTGGCGAACCGGACTACTTTCAGATCCCCGTTTGCAACGGCGGTACACTTCAGGTGCGGATCGAATTTACGAACGCGCGCGGCAACCTCGACCTTCTCGTCGGCCGACGAGCCCAAAGCAGCTCCGGCGGCCGTCCGCCGGTGACCTTCTTTGCGTCGTCCCAGTCGATTCGAAACGACTTTGAAGAGGTCGTGCTTGATGCGCCTACACCCGATCAGATTCCTCGAACGCACTATATTCGCGTCGAGGTGGACGACGAAGCTCGAGACTTCGTGCGAAATGCGTACACGCTCACGGGTTCGATATCGGGCTGTCCGGAGTAGAGCTCGTGTTCCCGCGCGGCGTCGAAAAGTGGCGCTTGTTGTGAACGTGCACGCCGTCCCAGGCATCTACGACACGTGACACCGATTCATGCGCGCCATGCCAGCTCAACGCTTGCTTCTCCCATGCGTTGGCTTGCTGCCCTCATCGTCTTCAGCTGCGTTTCGAACACGGTTCCCGCGGATGCCGATGAGGGCGAGGAGCGGCCCGGCGCCTTTGAGCGCGACTTCGCCCTCGCCGTCTACGGCCTTGGCTGGACTGGGCCCTATGAAGCCGGTGGCGGCGGGCTTCGGGCACGGTGGGAAGCCTTCGAACGGCTCGGCGTGGAAGTCTACAGCGAGCATTTGCGCGTTCGGGATAGCGAAGGCCTGCGGCACGACCATCCCGTCGGCTTCAACCTCTTCGTTCCGATCCAGCCGACGACGAACTTTCGCATTCGACCGCTCTTTGGCTTTTGCGCGGTGTTCAGCTTCTTTCATCCGAGCAACGCGTCGCCGGGCGGCGCGGGGCGCATCGATGACATTCATTTCGGCGTGCACGGCGGAGCCGGCATCGAATACGCCTTTGGCTCACGTGTCTCGGCCTTCTTCGACGCGCAGCTCACGAGCTACTTCGGGCATAGCCGGTACAACGGCGGTTGGTCTGCGCACGTGGGGGACAACCTCACGGCGTGGCTGGTCGTGAGCGGCGCCCTTGGGGTGCAGCTGCACCTCGGATGACGTCACCGGCCGGGCTGGTAGCCCGACGCGTGGTACATCGTAGCGCGGACGACGAAGACGCGGATGGCCTCGACGGCCAGAGCCAGAGCCTCGTCGCCCGTGGGTGTGGCTCGGACGTGCAGGCGGTTCGTGTTTTGGGTGACCTCCGCCCGCATAAAGAATCCGCGTATCGCATCGTTGAAGGCCGGGTCCGCAAGGAGCGATTCGAGCATGGGCTGGGCGCGCTCTGCCTGCGCGTCGCGAACGAAGTGCAGCGTCGCTAACCAGGGCTCGTCGGCTCCGCGAAACGCATGTCGGCGCCGAGGCTGCGAAACACGTCGACGAAGTTCGGGAAGCTCGTCGCGATGCTCTCCGCACCTTCGATCACCGTTTCGCCTTCGGCGCTGAGCCCAAGGATGGCCGCCGACATGGCGATACGGTGGTCCCCTTCGCTGTGCACCTTCGCTCCCTTTAGCGCCCCGCCACCGTGAATGCGCATGCCGTCTTCCAGCTCTTCGTTCTTCACGCCAAAGGCCGTAAGCACCCGGGCCATCGCCGCGATACGGTCCGTTTCTTTCACGCGCAGCTCGGCCGCGTCGCGAATCTCCGTCGTGCCTTCGATCCGTGCGGCCAGGGCGCAGAAGATCGGGACCTCGTCGATCATGCGAACGAGGAGCTCGCCGCCGAGCAGGCCCGGGCGTGCCGAACCATGCGTCACCTGAAGATCGGCGACGGGCTCGCCGCCGGCCCCATCCGGCTTCGGGATGGACTGCACACCTGCGCCGATGAGGCGAAGCAAGTCCAAGATGCCGGTCCGCGTAGGATTGACGCCTACGCCCTCGACGGTGATCTGCGAGTCCGGCCGGCTGAGGGCGGCGACGATCGGAAAGGCCGCGCCGGAAATGTCGCCGGGCACGGTCCACTCGAAGCCGTTCCAGCCGCCGCTCCAGTCGGGGTCTTGCGGGTTCAGGGCGACCATCGAACCGGCCGTCTCCAGCGGTACGCCGAGGGCAAGCATCATGCGCTCGGTGTGGTCGCGGCTCACGCTCGGTTCGCGCAGCACCGTGGGCCCTTCGGCGTACAGGCCGCTGAGCAACAAGCATGACTTCACCTGGGCGCTCGCCACGGGCATGTCGTATTCGATGCCCGCAAGGCCTTCGCCTTCGACGAGCGGCGCAATCGAGATTGGCGCGTAGCATTGCTCGCCATCCGGTGCCCGTCCGCCCGCGGCGCCGAGCGGACTGCCCGCGACGTGCGCGCCGCGCGCGCGAAGCGGACCGACCACACGAAGCATCGGTCGCTTCGAAAGGCTCTCATCGCCCACCATTCGCGAACCGAAACGCTGGCCCGAAAGCAAGCCCGCGAGGAGGCGCATGGTCGTTCCCGAGTTGCCGCAGTCGAGTACCTGGGTGGGCATCGATAGGCCGCGAAGACCCACGCCGTGAACGACCACGGCGCCGTCGCGCTGGTCGAAGCCCACGCCCATCGAGCGAAAGACC
>JBCCRV010000659.1:0-4308 GCA_039201085.1 Myxococcota bacterium
GGGCCGATAACAAAGAATGTGAACGGACCGGATTGGGAGCTCTCGCATGCGCAGAGCAGAACAACTGCTACGGCCATAGTCCGAGGTGCCCAGCCAACCATGGCTGGGCACTAGGCTACACATTTCGGGTCGGCAAGGATGCTTAGCCCAACGACCGGCGGCTGGCGCGTTGGTCGCTGATTTTGACGAACGCTTTCCGATTTCGAAGCGGATCTACTGTGCGGCGCAGTACGTCGTGCGACGCGGGCACCCAGACGCCACTTAGTTGTAGTGGGACTTGCCGTTCGACGTATCGGGCGAGCGCGTGCCTTCGGCGGCGGCCCAGCGGTCGAGCTTGCGGTAGAGGGTGCGGCGGTCGACGCCGAGAACCTTGGCCGCACGGGTCTTGTTGCCGGAAGTCGCTTCGAGCACCTGCTTGACGTAGCGCTTCTCGAGCGTTTCGAGCGTTGGCATTTCCGCCGGCGAGCGGGTCACCACCGCGACGCGGCCCCCGCCGCGACGGATCGCTTCGGGAAGGTCTTCGATCGTGATCTGGTCGTAGCGGGCCAGGTCGACGGCGCGCGTGACGGCGGTCTTGAGCTCCTGCACGTTGCCCGGCCAGTCGTACTCGAGGAAGCGCTCCGCGGCCCGTTCGCCAATGTCGAGCACGTCGCGGCCGGCTTCCTTGGCGGAGGCGTCGAGAAAGTGCTGGGCAAGGAGCACGACGTCATGGCCGCGCTGGCGCAACGGCGGCATGCGGATGTGTACGACGTTGATGAGGTAGTAAAGGTCCTCGCGAAAGCGACCGGTGCGGGCGAGCCGATCGAGGCCGGTTTCGGCGCTCGCGATGATGCGGGCGCCCGAGTCGCGGCGGTCGCGCGGCCCCTCGCTCAGGTCTTCGAGGTAGCGCTGCAGGCGGGACTGGTCGTCGCGGCTGAGGGCGTCGATGAAGCGAACGTAGAGCGTACCGCCGGCGGCCTGCTTGAGCGCCGCGTCGACCGTCGGGGAACCGTCTCGGTCCGACGCGTCGAGGGTGACGAACGGACCGTCGCGGCGGCTTCGCTCGTGAAGTACGCGGGCTGCGAGTCCCTTGCCCGTGCCGTCTTCGCCGGTGAGCAGAACGCGCGTTTGGTCGCCGACGCGGTCAAAGAGGTCGAACACCCGGCGCATCGCCGGGCTTCGGCCGACGAGCGCTTCGTCGCCGCGTTCGATTCCGCCGACCGCGTCGCGCAGGCGATGGACCTCTTGGCTGAGGCGACGGTGCCGCGCGGCGACCGCCATACGGGTGACGAGCGTCGCGTCGGACGTTTCCGTGAGCACGTCGAATACACCCTGTTCGATCAGCGGCGCCGATTCCTTGGCATCCGCAATGACGAGGGCCGGAACCTCCGGACGCTCCGAAGCGATGTGTGCGAGCAAAGGGGTGCGGTCGGCGGAGGGGCCGATCAGCACGGCGTCGAGGGGCTCGAGTTCATCGACGAGCGATTTGGCCCGCGCCAGTGACCCCGCGAATGCGGTCTCGTGTCCGGCTCCTTCGAGCGGGGCGACCAGTCGATCACGGGCTTCGACGTCCGATTCGACAATGAGAATGCGTGCCACGTTTTGTATTCCAAACAGGACTGCAGGTCGTCGGCACTTCCGTCGATCCCGGGTCCGAGCGAAGACGTAGGGTCATCAAGGCGCGAAACGAGGGAAAAGCCCTATTTTTCTCGGGGAATCTGCGCGACCTCGGCTGTGGAAAAACGAGACGCTTCGCGACACCCCCCTAAAGTTGGCGCAGGCCGTTCAAGTCGTTGAATTCGCTTGTAAAGACTGCAATCAAAGAAGCGGGGCGCGACAATATGCCTCGCCATGTCGATCGCCTGGTTCACCTTCGCGCTCGCACCTGCGGACACCTTGTGTGGCAAATTGCTACGGCTCTGTCTCGGGGGCGGGGCGTCTTTCGTCCGTGGATGGCTCGAGCGCGGACCCGCCGTGAACCCCATGGCCTTCGCAGCACGAACACGCGGCTGGTCATGCGCCGGCTTCTCGTGAGACAGCCGATGGGGTCATCGTCGAGGGCGCTGGCGGCGCTTGGGCCGTGGTGCGCGGTCCTTGCCCTCGAGCCGGCTGATCTCGTCGCGGAAGCCGGCGGCGCGCTCGAAGTCGAGTTCCTCCGCCGCCTTGAGCATCTTGCTTCGAAGCATCTGGATGCGCTCGGCGACGGGCATGTCGTCCGACTCGACGCTAGGGACCGCGGCGTAGTCGCGCGTGCCCATCGACGGGTCGATCTCCAAAATGCGTTTCTTCACCGTTTGCGGGGTGATCCCGTGCTTCTCGTTGTACGCACCCTGAAGGACGCGGCGCCGCTCCGTTTCGTCGAGGGCCACCTTCATCGCCGGCGTGACCTTGTCCCCATACATGATCACGCGGCCTTCGGCGTTTCGCGCCGCGCGGCCCACGGTTTGAATGAGCGAGCGCGGTGAACGGAGAAACCCTTCGCGGTCCGCGTCCAGGATGGCCACCAAGCTTACTTCGGGAAGGTCGAGTCCCTCGCGAAGGAGGTTGATGCCCACGAGCACGTCGAACTCGCCCTTTCGCAGATCGCGCAGGATCTCCATGCGCTCCAGCGTATCGATGTCGCTGTGCAGGTAGCGAATGCGCACGCCGAGTTCGCCGTAGTACTCGGTGAGATCCTCCGCCATTCGCTTGGTCAACGTGGTGACGAGCACGCGCTCGTCGCGTTCGACGCGCAGGCGGATCTCGCCGAGGAGGTCGTCGACCTGGGAGCGAACGGGCCGGACTTCGATCGGCGGATCCATGAGGCCCGTGGGACGGATGACCTGTTCGACGACCACGCCCTCGCACTTTTCGATTTCGTAGTCGCCCGGCGTGGCGCTCACGTAGAGCGCTTGATGCACATGGCCCTGCCACTCGTCGAACTTTAGGGGGCGGTTGTCGAGGGCGCTGGGCAAGCGAAAGCCGTGGGCGACCAGCGTTTCCTTTCGGGCTCGGTCACCGCGGTACATGGCGCCGATTTGCGGAACGGACTGGTGCGACTCGTCCAGAACGATGAGAAAGTCCTCGGGGAAATAGTCGATGAGCGTTGGCGGCGGCTCGCCTTCCTGTCTTCCTGAAAGGTGGCGGGAGTAGTTCTCAATTCCCTGGCAGAAGCCCATCTGCTCGAGCATTTCGAGGTCGAACATCGTGCGCTGTTCGAGGCGCTGACGTTCGAGCAGCTTGTTCGCGGCTTCGAGTTCTTCGAGGCGCTCGCGCAGTTCAACGCGAATGTCGCGAATGGCGCGGGCGCGGTGTTCCTCGGGCGTGACATAGTGGCTGCCGGGAAAGATCGCGTACTCCGGAAGCTCCTCGAGCACTTCGCCCCGAAGCGGGTCCACGCGACTGATGCGTTCGATTTCGTCGCCCCAAAACTCGATGCGAACGGCGACGCCGTCCGAGTCGGCGGGAAAGACTTCGACGGTGTCGCCGCGCACGCGAAAGGTGCTTCGATGAAAGTCGATGTCGTTGCGCTGGTACTGGATATCCACGAGTCCGCGAAGCAAGCGCGATTGGTCGTACTCCTTGCCGGACTCAAGCCGAATCGCCATCTTCTGGTACGAGTCGGACGACCCGATGCTGTAGATGCAGCTGACGGACGCGACGATGATGACGTCGCGCCGGCTGAGCAGCGAGCGCGTTGCGGCGTGGCGCATGCGGTCGATCGCGTCGTTCACGATCGCGTCCTTTTCAATGAAGGTGTCAGACGTCGGGATGTAGGCTTCGGGTTGGTAGTAGTCGTAATAGCTGACGAAGTACTCGACGGCGTTCTTTGGAAAGAGCTCCTTGAGCTCGCTGTAGAGCTGGGCCGCGAGCGTCTTATTGGGCGCCATCACCAGGGCTGGCCGCTGCGTTTGCTGAATCACGTTGGCGATCGTGAAGGTCTTGCCGCTGCCCGTGATCCCCAGCAGCGTTTGGTGCACCTCCCCCGCGTTGACCCCGGCGACGAGCTCCTCGATCGCCTTGGGCTGGTCGCCCTTGGGCGAATACTCGCTGACCAGTTCGAAGAGACTCATGGCCGAACTATAGGTCGCCCCTGCGACGACGACAGTTCGCCGTTGGGGAACCGGCGGGGGAGAGGGGCTTCACCCGCTCGCCGCAGTTGAAGCTGCTGTGGACGCGGCGTGCGCTCGCGGTCCACGCCGCCGCCTACGGCGTCGAGCGCGCCCTCTGGGTAAAGCCCCTCTCCCCCGCCTTCTTCTGCCGTCGAACGGGTAAGGAAAATGGGTGAAACCAGCGCCCTCTCGATCTCGTGTGCCTCAAACGGCGGGCGCGGGGCGTGCTCCCGTGCGA
>JBCCRV010000660.1:0-4306 GCA_039201085.1 Myxococcota bacterium
CTCGCGGCAAAGCGCAAAGCTGACGCCGCCGTGCAAAACGACCCGGCCCTGCAAACGAAGGAAGCGCAACTCCGCCACCGCGCCGCGCTAGCGGGCTTTCAGGCGCGCCGCGCGGCGTGCCCTGGCGCGCTCGGCGCGCTCTTTGGCTTCGTCCGAATCGAGCTTCAAGGGACGGATCGGCGCCGGTCGACCGTCCTCGCCCAAGTTCACGAAGGTGAGAAAAGACTCGGCGCAAACCACACGCTGCGCGTCACCCGGCAGCTCACGCTCGACGATGACGCCAACTTCCATCGAGGTGCGAAAGACGCAGTTCACGGTGGCCGTCAGCGTGACCACGTCGCCGAGGCGAATCGGCGCCACGAAGTCGAGTACGTCGACGGACGCCGTGACGGCCACCCGCCCGCAATGACGCTGCGCGCTCACGGCCGCGCAAATGTCGACCCAAGACATGATCGTACCGCCGAAAGCCGTCCCGATTGCGTTGGTATGCTGCGGGAGCACGATCTCCGTCTTCACGGTGCGCGAGTGTTCGGGACCTAGGGGCTCGAGGTCCGGCTTGGTGTCGTCGCTCACGGCCCGCACAGGTGGGTGCCCGTGGCATCGCAGTAGCTTGCGAGACCGGGGTCGCCGCAACCTTCAACGCTGCACTGGTCGATCGGCGTTTCCTCGTCACTCACTTCGTCGGTGAACTCGCCGAGTTCAAGGCGGATGCGCGTCCGAACGCCGTCGAAAAAGGGGCGCTCAATGCGAAAGCGGATTCGGTCGGTAAATTCATCACCGAACCCGTTGCAGCGCCGATCGACGCAGTAACGCACACTCACAAGCACGTCACTCTCGTACTGCGCAGGACTGGCCACAACGCTGTAGGCCACGTCCCCGACCTCAGCGCCAAGCTGAACACCGTCGGGAGTATCCGGAAAGCGAAACTCCGTTTCCGCATCGACGACCGTCGCCGAATCGTTGACTTCGAGAAACGCGAAGAGCGGTTCCGTGCGGTCGGCAGGCGCGGCAGGCACCTCCACCGTAAGCTCGAGGACCGCATTGTCCGTGCAACCAAACACAAAGAGCGTCGCAACTAGCGCCAGCCACCACACCCGTTTCATCGGTCCCCCAAATCGAACACCCGATTCGTTTCCGGCGAAAGACCGGTGTCTCGAAGCAAGAGCGCGGTAATGACACCACCCGCAACCACAGCCACTCCGATGGACACAAAGAGAATGATCCGTCCAACGTTTCGCTGACGCGGCCGCTCGACGAAGTCCGCATCGATGCGCCGTTCGTCGCCGCCGGCCACGGCGCCCTGCCACTCAAAGGGGAGATAGCCCTCGCGGTCCACGGTCACCGTATGTTCGCCTTCGTCCACGTCGAGGCTGAGGGGCCGATCGCCCGTATCGTCTCGGCTGCGATCGTCCAAGCGCACGCTTACGGGCTCGCTCTCGGGAAGCCCATGGAGCGAAAGCACGGCGACACGCGCGGCGACTTCGTCCCTGAGCGAGCGGGCCGACTCGAGCATGGCGCTGTCGCCGTCGGCGTGGTCCCTTAGAAGCTGCACGAAGGTGTCCCTCGCCAGGCGGTAGCGGCCGATCGAACGGTACGTCGTTGCCGTGTTGTAGAGCGCTGCAGCGATTCCGGACAGCTCGTACGAGCGACGAAACGCCCGAAGCGCATCGGACCATCGACCTTCGCCCGCGGCTTCCTGGCCCACCGTGAAGCGTTCGCGGGCTTCCGCGACGTCGTCCATCGACGGATCGCCCTCGGGGCCTTCAACGACCGTCTGCGCGTGGACCGAAGCGGCCCACGGACTTAGGGTGGTCAGCGCCAGCGCGACCCGGAACATCAAGCGAACCATGGCGGCAGTATAGCCCTTCCGTACGCTCGGCGGGCATTTGCTGGAAGCGAGCGTGCAAGCCCGGCCCAGCGCCCGCGATCGCGCCGATTCGCCCGGCTTTCATCAGTCTTGCGTCAAAGGTGCTCGAAGGCGTTCAACCGGGGTATGTTCACCAGGTGAAGCCGCTCACCTTCGGCAACTACGAAGCGCTCTTCCACATCGCCAGCGGCGGCATGGCGGAGGTGTTCGCTGCCCGCATCGGCTCGACGAGCGGCCGTGAACGACTGGTGGCCGTAAAACGCCTGTTGCCCGACCTCACGGACGAACGCTTCAAAACGATGTTCATGGACGAGGCGCAGATCGCTTCGCAGGTTCGAAGCCCGCACGTCGTTCGCACCTTTGAGCTCGGAACGGACGACGACGACGGCGCGCTCTTCATCGTCATGGAGCTCATCGTGGGCGTCACGCTCTTCGAGCTCTGCGTCTCGTCCGTCGAAGATCACCACCGCCCGATGCCAGAACCAGTCATCGCAGAGATCATTGCTCAAGCCGCCCAAGGGATGAGTGATGCCCATGAAGCGACAGGGAAAAACGGCGAACCGCTTCAGATCATTCACCGCGACTTGTCGCCCCAGAATCTGCTCTGCGGCGTCGACGGACGGGTTCGCGTAACGGACTTCGGCATTGCCCGCGCGCGCTCACGCATGACCGAGACCCGCGCCGGTCAACTCAAAGGCAAAGTCGCGTACGTTTCTCCTGAACAGGCGCGTGGAAAGCGCATTGATGCGCGAAGTGATGTCTTTTCGCTCGGCATTGTCGCGTGGGAAGGACTGACGGGAAAATCCCTGTTCAACACGGGCAAGCCCAACGAAACGCTCAAACGGGTCCTGAACATGAGCATTCCGGATCCGCGTCAGCTGCGCCCCGACGTCTCGCCGGAGGTGGCGAAGGCCGTGCTCTGGGCCCTCGAGCGCGACGTCGAACGCCGCTGCCCCTCGATGGCGCGTTTCGAACGCGCGCTGCGCGAAGCCTCGCCCCGCGTGTCGAAGGAACGGCTGAGCGGTTTCATCACCCGCTTCGGCGGACCAAGCCTGGACCGTATTCAGCAGGCTCTACATAAGTCGCGGCAGCCGCAGCGAATCGCCTTTTCGCGCCCCGTCGACAGCGGAACAACGCGTCTTGTGCCGAGCGCACCCGTATCCAGCACGCGATTGCTAGGTGCGCCGACGGGCGTTGGGAGCCCCGAGCGCGGCGTCGAAACGGAGGTGCTGCACGATCGAAAAACCGCGCCAAGCGCGCGAGGGGAGCGTGCCGCACCCCGCCCGAAACGCTATGCCGCCCTCGCCGTCGGTTTGCTGGCGTGGATCTTGGCCGCCGTCGTCGTCTATCTGGCGATGGATCGGGGCCCACGCCGCGAAGAAACCTCGCCGCTGCGCTTCGAAGCCGAACGCTAGACCGGCGTGCAGCTCAGCCGACCTTGTTCGGGCGTTCGGATGGGGCGAGGTCAGGCGCGAGGACGCAGGACGGCGACGGCCATTCTAAGGACGAGAGAGCCCAGAGATCGTTGCAGGCCGGGCGGCTCTGAACAAGGTCAGCTAAACGTCCGCGCCGGTCTAACCGGTTCGGAAACGGTCTAGGTGAACGCGGCACACGTACGCGGGCGCAGGTACGCCGGACGTACCCTAAGCTTTGGCGCCGCCGCTCGCGACGACGCGCCGGGGGTCGATGCCCAGGCACGCAAGCGCGTGGGACCAGCGGTCGTCAAAGGGCACCTCGAACAGCGTTTCGAGATCCATATCGACGGGAATCCAGCTGCCTTCCCGGAGCTCGTCCTCAAGCTGCCCCGGCCCCCAGCCGGCGTAGCCCAGTGCCAGCATCGAACGCGCCGGCGCGTCGCCCCGGGAAATCGCCTGAAGCATGTCTACGGACGCCGTGACGCCCACGTTCGGCCCCACGGCAAGCACGTCCTCGGGCACGAAGGGAGCACCGGTGCGTTCGAAGAGGACCCAACCCGTTTCCGGCGACACGGGTCCGCCCCGAAGCACCGCCACGGACTCGGACGCCTCGCTCCCGGGCAAGCCAAGCTCCTGGAGGATCGACGGGAGTTCGAGGGCCGACGCGCGATTCACCACAAACCCGAAGGACCCTTCCGCGTCGTGGTCGACAAGGAGCACCAGTGTTCCCGCGAAGTAACCGCAATCGAGCGTTGGCGCGGCGACCAAAAACGTGGGCGATTCGCTCACCCCGCGACTATGCCGATCCACCCGCGCAGCGGCAAGGCCGGACTACGCCGGTCGTCGAAGGAGCGCGTGGGGATTCGTGGTCAGGCTGGAGTTCGAGCGCACATCGCGATAGGACTCGCCAAGGCGGCCATGAAGACCCTGCGTGAAAAGCTTCGATCCCGAGGGCGCCTTCTCGCCTTCGCGGGGGTTTCGGCGCAGACCGCCCTGGACGTCGAGATGCGCGCCGCGCGCGGCC
>JBCCRV010000661.1:0-4305 GCA_039201085.1 Myxococcota bacterium
ACCAACAACACGTATATGAACAACCGGACGCTCGATATCGGCCTTATCTCCGGTCAGGTCGTCGAGCCGGCGAGCGCCTGGGAGCTGGAAACGGCCACGCTCGTGGGGACGTGGGAAGATCTCGGCCTGTTGCCGGGCGAAGCGCCGGGCACGATCTCGAACTTTCGTTCGGAGAACATCATGGTAGCGAGCAACTCGCACGAGGGATCGGGAACGCGCCCGGACGTTAGCAAGGACATCGGTCTGCTCTTGACGCTTGTGTACTCGGGCCGAAACACGCCCTCGATTGTTTACGACACGATCGGTGAGTCGTCCTTTGACCCGGACGCTCCCGAGAACAACTCGAACGACAATCGCATGTGTGTCGGCGGCAACGTGATGGCTGAGGGCTTCGGCAGTCTCGATTTGGAGACGCAGAGCGAGACGCCGGGAAGCCCGCACCTTGTGCTCGATGAACCGCCCTTTGCGCCCTTCGACTGCACCGAGCTTGAAGGCGGTCCGGTCGCTGAGGTCGTCCTTCCGTGAAGGCGGGCGGGACGCTTGCGTTGCTCGCGCTCGTCGCGGCGAGCGCGAGCTGCGGCGAGGACGAAGCGCCGTTTTTTGATGCTCCCGTTTCCTCGGATGTCAGCCAGCCGCCGCCGATGCTGCTTTCGGAGCTGCGTCTGCTTGGCTGGGACGGAGAGCGCCTGCGCTACAACGAGCGCGTTGTGCCCTACGGCTTGAATACTCCGCTCTTTAGCGACTATTCGCTAAAAGCGCGGGCCGTCTACGTGCCTGAAGGTCAGACGGTGGCGTACCAGGAAGGAAGGCCTTTGGACTTTCCTGTCGGTACGGTGATCGTGAAGACTTTCTACTTTCCCGCCGACTTTCGCGATGCGTCGGCGGCCGTTTCGCTTGTTGAGACACGCGTGCTCCGGCGGAGCGAAGCCGGTTGGGAAGCGTGGCCGTACGTTTGGAACGCGGAGCAAACAGACGCCGAGCTCTCCGTAGCCGGCGATACGCGGCAGATCACCTTCATCGATGAAGCGGGCGACGAACAGGTCAGCCAGTACCTCGTGCCGCAGCGCAACCAGTGCAGCAGCTGCCATCTACGCGGCGACGCACGGAGCCCGGCGATGACGCCGATCGGACCGGCGGCGCGCCACCTCAACCGAGACTTCGACTATGAAGGCGGCATGGAGAACCAGCTTTCGCGTTTGCAGCGCGAAGGCATTCTCACGGGCCTGCCCGAACTGTCGGCCGTGCCACAGGCCTTTGGCCAGCGAGCCGTCGTATCCGATGAGGACGTCGACCGCGCCGCCCGCGACTACCTCGATATCAACTGCGCCCACTGCCACGACCCCCTCGGGACCCAGGGCGTCAGCTCCCAGCTCTTTTTGAACTACGACAGCGAAGACGAGTTTCGTCTTGGCGTGTGCAAGCGACCGGGTTCAGCAGGCGAAGGCAACGGCGGACTCACGTACGACATCGTTCCCGGCTCGCCGGACGAATCGATTTTGCTCTTCCGAGTGGAAACCACGGAGGTCGGCGCGATGATGCCGCTTCTGGGCCGTTCGCTCCAGGACGAGTACGGCGCGCCGCTGCTTCGCCGCTGGATTGCGCAGATGGAACCCGTCGATTGCGGCGCGGAGTAGCCGGGCGCAAAGCCCGGGTCCGATGGTCAGCGCCAGCCGCGTCTGGCATCCTGACGACGTGTCGCACCTAGACGAGGCCGAACGCATTCGCATCGAACGACTGCGCGCCATGACACCGGAGGAGCGGTGGAAGGCAGCCCATCGTCTCTATTGGTCCGCTCGCCGGCTGAAAGCCGCTGCCATACGAAGCGAACACCCCGATTGGGACGAGGCGCAGGTTGAGGCGGAAGTTCGGGAGCTCTTCGTTCGTGCCCGAAGCTGACCTCTTTCTACTTTTCGTGCGGCGGCTCAATGAGCTCGCGCTGCCGTACGTTGTCACCGGAAGCGTCGCCGGCGTCATCTACGGGGAACCTCGAGTCACCCACGACGTCGACGTCGTTCTTGATGCGAAGCCGGGAGATAGCGAGCGCATTGCGAAGATGTTTCCCCTCGAGGATTTCTACTGCCCGCCGCTCGAGGTGCTCGAGGAGGAAGCACGCCGCCGGCAGCGAGGTCACTACAACCTCATCCACCATCGGAGCGGATTCAAAGCGGACGTGTATGTGGCTGGAGCAGACCGCCTGCATGCCTGGGCACTGGACGACCGCTATGAGGTGGAGCTTGAAGGCGTGCGCGTTCCGGTAGCGCCCTTGGAGTATGTCGTCGTTCGAAAGCTGGAGTTCTTCCGGGAGGGACGTTCGGAGAAACACCTCCTGGACATTCGTTCGATGCTGCGTGTTTCCGCGGCGCGGGTGCGAAGGCCCGTGCTGTTGAAGTGGATCGCGACGCTGGGAGTGCAGGAAGCGTGGCGTGAAGTCGGCGTTGATATCGCCGACTAGGGCGTGTCTTCAAACTCGCGCATGCGCCTTCACGCCCCGCTCATGGTCGATTTCGCCATCTCTTCGGCTTGAAATCCGCCGGGGATTCCTTCGCCTCACAGACGCAAACTCGCCGACGAGCGGACCACGAATCCACACGCGCGAGTTTGAAGACACGCCCTAGCCCCGCCGAGCGGCTATGGGCCAGGAGACCGGCGCGTCTTATCCGAAGAGCCCGGGGAGGCGGAAGCGTAGGCGGAGGCTTCCGTCTTCCATTGTGAGGTCGCCTAGGGCGAGGGCGTCAATGATGAGCCCCGGTGCGCCCTTGCGAATCGCTTCGCGCACGGCGGGCACGCTTCGCAGGTCGACGCGAAAGAGGCTGGGGCCGTCGCGGTCGACGATGGCGCCGGACATGTCGCCCCCCGCGGGGCCGAGTACCACGGACCATAGATGATGGGCGACGACGCCGGCGAGCGTTCCGACGAGCGGACGAACCATGGGATGTCGCGCGTTCTCCTCCGGCTGCCACTTGAACACGAGCTCCTTCGCGCCGCGGGGGGCGAAACGGATCGCGTCGACCGCAATGCGGCCGCCGAGCGGTTCGCGTGTTTCGAAGCTTCCATGCAGCTGCAGTTCGCCCCGCCGCGCGGTGACGCTCAGTGCGCTTACGCCATCCGTTTGCGAGAGGGCGGCGCCGAGGTCCGCCTCGCTGATCTGCGTACCCTGAGACGTCGCTTCGCGCACGAGGCGCCGGAGCCGATCGGGAACGCGGCTGCGCTCGCGCGCTTGATCGAGGCCGGAGCGCAGAAAGCTTCGGGCGAGGTCGCTAAGCTTCGACATCGGCAGCCTTGGCGGCGCGGCGCGCTTGCTCCGCGCTCCGCAGGCCTTCGAGGTCGAGCGGTGCGATGCGCCGATCGCCGTAGCGGGCGTACACGCCCTCCCGCACGAGGCGCGCCTGAAACTCGTCGCCAAAGAAGGCGCGAAGCACTTCTGTGGGTTTGGCGGTGCCGGAGTCGGCCATGTCCGTACCGAAGCGAAAAGGAATGAGGTCGCCGATCAGACCGGCGGCAGCCAGCGTTTCGGCGCCCTGCCCAACCTCGGCGCACGTGAGTGCCCGACCGACGTCGACCTTGCGCCCAATCCCCTTACGCACCCGCGTCACCGTGAGCGCGGTAGCGCGACGGTGCTCGATGTGCTCGTCGAGCGCTTTGAGGTCGTCGAAACCCGTTTGGCCTTCCAGCGTCAGCGCTCGTAGAAGCTGACGGGGCAGGGCGGCCACCCAGATGCTCTCGCCCAGAATGCGGCCGAGCGCTTTGTCCGTGTCGCCAAGCCGGCGCGCGCCGAAGACCTCGACGCCATCGAGCGCCTTGTCGTTCAGGTCTTCGATGAGCGAGTCCATCATGGCGTCGCTGAAGTCGCGTCGCCGAAGCTTGAGGTCGAGGTATTCGCCCGTGCTGCTGATGCCCAGGCTGAGCGCGGGTGAGAACGCCATCTGCGGACGCGGGTGAAAGCCACCGGACCAGTAGACGGGAAGTTCGCAGCGCCGGAACCAGCGCGGAAAGAGGCGAACAAGATCGAGGTGCGAGCTGTACGCAATGCGTCCGACCTTGGCGAAACCGATGCGCACCCGCGTCGGCGGCCCCTGATCCTCGCCCGCCATTGGAAGCCGGTCGAGCTCGCGCCGCCGCTTCTTTCGGTCCGCCTTCTCGCTCTCCCCCGGCGTGCTGGCCAGCACCAACCCAGGTCCTGCAGCCCGCGTCCCGCGCTCCGCGCCCTGCAGCCCGCGCTCCGCGCCCTGCACCCCGCGCTCCGCGCCCTGCACCCCGCGCTCCGCGCCCTGCACCCCGCGCTCCGCGCCCTGCACCCCGCGCTCC
>JBCCRV010000662.1:0-4303 GCA_039201085.1 Myxococcota bacterium
ACAGCTACCGGCGCTACGTGCCGGGCATGTGGGCGCCGCTCACATCATCCTGGGGCATCGAAAACCGAACCTGCGCCATTCGCGTGATCACCGGTCCGGGAACGAGCGCCGCCCGCGTCGAGCTGCGCCAAACGGCGGCAGACATCAACCCCTATACGGCAATGGCGGCAAGCCTAGGCGCCGGCCTCCGCGGCATCGAACAAGGCTTTGAACTGAGCGAAGAAACGACCGGCGACGCCACCCGTGAGGGCGCGGTGGGGGCGCCCCTGCCGCAAACGCTTCGTGACGCCGCGCGCGACCTGCACGAAAGCGAGGATGCGCGCGCGATTCTGGGCGACGCCTTCGTTGACCACTACGTCCGGCGATGCGACTGGGAAGACCGCCAGCACCGCAAAGCTGTTTCAAACTGGGAACTCGAGCGCTACTTTGAGGGCGTATGAAGAATCCGCTTCGCAGTCTGTACGACCGGCCCATGCGGCTGCCCCGCCTGCGCCCCTATGTGCCCAGCCCGGACGATCCGGCCATCTATTGGTTCAACAGCGAGCGCAAAGACATCATCGACGAGGTCGCGCGACGGGTCACCGAACACCACTCGACGTGCCGCGGCGACCTCGAGGTCATTCTCAACGACGCCGCAATGCACGAGAGCAACCGGCTCAGCAAGCAGCGCGACTCGGAGGCGGAACAGAGCCTTGGATTTTGGCGCGGCCTGATGCGCCGCATCGCGCGCATGAGCGACGCGGAAAAACGCGCAGCCACTCACCAAATCGCCTTTCGCTTTGCCAAGGACGTTGCCGGCAACTTCGACCCGCGCGTGTACGCGATGAGCCGCGCTGCCGTGCCCCGCTTGATCACTGGCGTCATGCGTCCAGCCGGCCTTAAGTCGGCGTTGCGCCCCTCGTCAAAGGAACGGGGTACGGGACGCAACACGGCGGACGGCCTGCTTCGCATCGAGGGCGACGTCGAGCGGCTTCGCCGGCTTCAGAAGGACGGGGCGCTGGTTTACGTACCAACGCACTCCTCTAACCTCGACTCGATCGTCCTCGGCCGCGCTTTGGAGCGGAGCAACCTCAGCCCCGTCGTTTATGGCGCCGGCAAGAACCTCTTCACCAATCCGATCATCAGCTTCTTTATGCACAACCTCGGCGCTTACCGCGTCGATCGCCGGGTGCGCGCACGCATCTACAAGGACGTGCTCAAGAGCTACTCGCAGGTGATGATCGAGCGAGGCTACCACTCTCTCTTCTTTCCCGGCGGCACGCGAAGCCGATCCAATCTCATCGAGCGAAAGCTGAAGCTCGGCCTCGCCGGGAGCGCCGTCACCGCCTTCTCCCGGAACCAGGTGCACGGCGTCGCGCGCCGCGTCTACTTCGTGCCGACCACGATCAACTACGAGCTTGTTCTCGAAGCGGAAACGCTCATCGAAGACTGGCTGAAAGAAGAAGGCGCGGCCCGCTACATCATCGAGGACGACGAGTTCTCACGCGTTGACCGTTGGGTGTCGTTCTTTCAGAAACTCGTCTCGCAAACGAGCGCGTGCATCGTTCGCTTTGGCGAACCGATCGATCCCTTCGGCAACGTCATTGCGGAAGACGGAACGAGCATCGGTCCCGGCGGCACCTCAATCGACCCTCGCTCCTACGTACTCCATCGGGGCGAGGCGGTGCTCGACGCCGCGCGGGACGCGGCGTACACCCAGGATCTCGGCGAGGTGCTCGTCGAGCGCTTTCCGAAGGACACCGTGATCATGGCGACGGCGCTCGTCGCCCACGTGCTTTATCGGCGACTCGTTCGTCAAACGCTGACGCTCGATCTCTTCACCCGCCTTCGCCTGCGCGGCGACGTGAGCGTGGCCCGCGATGAGTTTGAGCGCGAGGTCGGCGAAACCCGCGACCGGCTCTGCGAACTTGAAGCCAAGGGTTGCGTTCGGCTCTCCGACAGCATTCGCGACGCCGAACCGGCGGTCATCGTCAAACGCGCCCTCGATGTGTGGAACGGCTACCACAGCCGGACGGCGGCGAAGGATCTCGGCGTGGAAATCACGGCCGAAGACCCAACACTTCTGCTCTACTACCAGAATCGCCTCGTGCCCTTCGCGGCAGACCTTGCGGGGCCGGCGGACGCCGAAGCCGCACGCGCTATCGGTGCGGCGATCGTGGGGAAGTCATGAGCGAATCATCGAAGAGCCTGCCGCCCATCGCCGTCGTGGGCGGCGGCGGATTTGGCCGCGCCCTTGCTTCGGCGGCCCACCGGAACGAGCGCGAAGTGCTGCTCTGGAGTCGGCAGCAGTTCGATGCGCCCTACTCGGTCACGACCAACTACGACGACCTGCGCAAAGCCGAGCTCATCTTCGTCGCCGTTCCCTCCCCTTACGTGCCCGACGCGGCGAATGCGCTGGGCGCGATTCTCGATGGCAGCCATCTGCTCGTGCACGTCAGCCGCGGGCTGCTCGGCGATGAACTGATCACCCTTTCACAGCACCTTCGCCGCGTTACGCCCTGCCGACGTGTGGGCGCCCTCGCGGGACCGCTCGACGCGGAGGCGCTGCAGGAAGGCAAACCGACAGGCGCGATCGTTGGCACGCGCTTTCCCGAAGTGGCCAGCGCTGTTCGCGAAGCCATCGGGAGCCACACGCTCCGGATCTACGAATCGCGGGACGTGGTGGGCGTGGAAATCGCGGCGGCGATCGTGGGGCTGATGGCCCTCGCAGCCGGCTACAGCCGGGCCCAAGGTGCATCACCGGCCACCCTAAGTGTGTTCCTCACGCGCGGCATGTCCGAAGCCGTACGCATCGGCGGCGCCCTTGGGGCGTCGGCGGAAACGTTCCGCGGTTTGGCGGGCTTCGGCGACCTCATGGCCGTGGTGGGCGGCGACGACCGCCCGGAAGTGCGCCTCGGCACGGCCCTCGCCTCGGGCCTCGCCCTGGAGGAAGCCGCAGGCAAAGCCGGGGCCCATATCGAAGGCGTGGCGATCGCCTCGCACATCGTGGCCTTTGCGAAACGTGCGGGTCTCGATGCGCCCATGGCCGAAGCCATCTCGGGCGTCTTGCGCGGCACCATCACGCCACGCGGCGCCATCGACCTTCTCATGTCGCGACGCGCAGGCACGGAGTAGACACGTTCGGCAACCCTGGAAAACCGTTGGCGCTGCATGAAGCCTCGGCCCAAGCGCTCAAGCGCTATTCGAACGGTCGAAGGGCCCCGGTGCACTCTCCGATAGGAGAGGCCGCGAAAAGCGAGTACGCTTGAGCAGGCCGCACGTGGCCGACCTCGAAGGAACTTTCCGATGACCACAGTCTGGAGCTTTCCAACCCGTATCCTCTTCGGCGAAGACGCCTGCCACTCGCTGACGAGCGAGGTAAAAAGCCTTCAGCCCGAAGGAGCGAAGGTGCTCATCGTCACGGACCCGGGCGTGCGCGCAGCCGGGCTTCTTGAGCCGATGACCGAACGGCTGGAGAAGGGCGGTCTCGCCGTCACCGTATTCGACGCGCTAAGCTCGAATCCGCTCGAGACCGAGGTACTCGCCGCAACCGACGCGTACCGCCAATCGGGTGCCAACGTGATCGTGGGCGTGGGCGGCGGCAGCCCCCTCGACGTGGCCAAGATCGTTCGAGTGGCCGCAACCCACCCCCTTCCCTTGAGCCAGTACGACGACGCCATCGGCGGCGACGCGCTGATCACGGAAGCGCTGCCGCCGATGATCGCCATCGCCACCACGTCCGGCACAGGCAGCGAGGTCGGCCGCAGCGGCGTGGTCACGCTTCAACAGACGAACAAAAAGACCGTGATCTTCGCTCCCTCGATGATGCCGAACGTGGCCATCCTCGACCCAAAGCTCACGCTTACGCTTCCGCCGCGCATCACCGCGGCCACGGGCATCGACGCGCTCACCCACTGCATCGAGGCCTACTGCGCACTTGGCGACCACCCCATGGCCGACGGCATCGCCCTTGAAGGCATTCGGCTCGTGGCGGCCTCCCTGCTCACGGCCGTCACGGACGGTGATGACCTCGCCGCGCGAAGCGCGATGATCAAGGCCAGCATGATGGGCGCCGTGGCCTTTCAGAAGGGGCTGGGCGCATGCCACAGTTTGGCCCATCCGCTTGGCGCAGAGCACGACCTTCACCACGGTCTTGCAAACGCGCTCTGCCTGCCCGCCGTGCTCGACTTTAATCGCGCCGCGATCCCGGAAAAAATCGCCAACGTGGCACGCCTGCTCGGCGCGCGCGGCGACGACACGGAGACCCTTGCGTTCGAGTGCGCCGGCGCCGTGCGCGCCCTTCGAAAGAAGGTTGGGCTTGCCG
>JBCCRV010000663.1:0-4296 GCA_039201085.1 Myxococcota bacterium
CGCGATCTCGGACTCGGACACCCCCATTGCGTTCGCGATCCGGTACAGGGTCGACCGGCGCGGCATGCTCGCCGAGTTGAGCAGACGGCTTAGCGCCGACTGGTGCATCCCGGCCTGGCGCGCGACCTCGGAAACGCCCCCGTGCGCGTCAATCAACTGGCGCAGGTGCTCCTTGTGAGCACGAACCCGAACGGTCACGTCATCGAGCTGGTCGAACTGAATGTACGGCTTCTCCAGCGGCCGAGCGGGGAGATCGTCGTCTTCGTCCAGCATGTCCTGCATGTCGGCGAGGATTTCCTCCCGCTCACGCTCGTCCACCTCCTCCGACCAGAGTTCGAGCAGCTCGTAGGCACCCTGGTCTTCTCGGGCGAGGTCTTGGGCGCGCCGCACGAAGCCGGCGTCGAGGCCCGCGTCGCTCATCGCCACGACGATTCGCGCGAGCTGGATGCACTGGGAGTCGGTTGTCTTGAACGTCGTCATAGCTTGCCTCGGAAAACGTATTGCCCTCGGTGAATGAGGTTGATGTGGCGCTTGAGTTTCGCGGCCTCCCGCTTGTCTACTTTGTCGTCGCTCTTGACGTAGGCTCGGCAGAGGTAGGCTCGCGCCGCAGCGTCGGCGGGTGCCTTGGTGATCGCCACGCAGAGGCGGAGCTGGACGCGACCCGGCCCGACCTGGCGCCACTTCATCTTGAATCTGTTCGGGATCGCGTTTCCCGACTTGTCGGTGGCCGGCCCCCAGAACTTGCTGTTTCCGAACTTCGGGTCGTTCGGAAACAGCGAGAGGAGTTCCACGTCAGGCCTGACCGTTCCCCAGTAGTATGCATCGCCGAAGACCTTCTGGTGTTTGAGGTTGAGGTAGGAGTCCAAGGCCCACTCGGTAATGACGACCTCGATGCTCATAACATTTCATAACATTTGGGAGCCTGCTCAGCAAGTCCTCGGCTCCGGTGCGCGCCGAGCTCGTTCCGTTCCGCGTCCCATCCTGCGCGCGTTGCGGCACGCGCTGCCGCCCGAGGTGCAATGCGCAAGGAAACGCCGGCGAACCGAAAACACGTCCGCCGGGATACGAGTGCACCTGTTCAGCCACCTGCTGCTGCGTTGCAGAACCGGCCTTACCTAGGAATCTGTCACCTCAGCCCGCCCCAAGAGCACGTAGGGTCACGTTTGCGTCGCCTCTGCACGAAGCGTCGTGACAGATTCCTTAGATGGAGTCGCCGACGACGGCCCAGCGGCCGCGGACGTAGGCCGCTGCGCCCATCAGCGCTTTCACCACAAAGGAAAGCGGGAAGCCGGCCCAGATGCCCCAGGGGCCGAGGCCAAGGCCGAAGCCCAAGAACCAGCTGAGGGGGATTTGAATGGCCGTGCCGACGATGTTGATCATCAAGCTCGTGCGCGTGGCGCCGCTGCCGCGAAGCGTGCCCATGACGGCAATGTGGGCGCCTACGATCGGCATGCCGAAACCCAGGAGGTGCATCCACTGGACGGTGAGATCGGAGAGCGGTGAGCCGGGAAGGACCTCGAAGAGCGCGACGATTTCGACGGCGTACACGAAGAGCACGACGGCGATGAGGCTCATCACGATCGTGCAGAGCACCATCGACGAGCGCGCGACGCTGCGCGCGCCGCGAACGTCGTGGGCCCCGAGGGCGTTGCCCACCATGGCGCCGGTCGCCTGTGAAATGCCGAGACCGGGGACGAAGGCGAGGCCCTGCACACGGAGGCCGACGCCGTGCGCCGCGACGGCGAGCGGATCGATACGTCCGAGCATGCCTACGATGGAGGCGAAGCCGGCGTTGAGGATCACCATATCGAGAGCTGCGGGCGCGCCGACGCGGGCGAGGTCCTTCGCCAAGGGAACGTCAAAAGGCGCGGGCCGAAGGGGTGGGCAAACGCCCGGGACGGCTCCCCGCCGAAGGAGGACGATGAGCAGCGTGACGCCGCAGGCCTGCGAGAGGATCGTGCCGATGGCTGCGCCCTGAACGCCCAAGGAGGGAAGGCCAAAGTTGCCGAGAATCAGCCCGTAGTTGAAGAGCACGTTCAGTGCGTTGCTGAAGATCGCGACCAAGAACGGCAGACGCGTGTTGCCCACACCGCGCAACACGGCGGCGAGAAGCATGGCTAGGTAAATGAAGACCGTGAAGCTGAGATTCGGCCGGAGGTAGTCGAGGGCGAGGGCGAGGGCGGCGCCGTTCGCGCCGAGCAGCTGAAGGATCGCGGGTGCGAAGACGTTCCCGAGGACGGCGATGGTGAGCGACACGATCACCGTGAGCTGCATCGATTGGCGCAGGATGTGGTTCACGCGCGCCTCGTCGCCGGCGCCGTGGGCGCGGGAGACGAGGGCGACGGTGCCCACCACGAGGCCCATCATCAGAACCATCGCGAGAAAGACCACCTGGGTGGCGAAGCCTAGGGCGTTCAGGGCGTTTTCATTGTTGGGCAGGCGGCCGCACATGGCCGTATCCACAACCATCGAGAGCACGCTGAGCACGTTGAGCCCAACGATGGGAAGGGAGAGCCGCAGGAGTCGCTGAAAGACGTCGCCCGTTTCCGGCGGCGCCGGCGGCTGCGATGGGACGTGTGCTTCCAACGCGGGCACACTGGCGCCACTTGCCACTCGGCGCCAGCGCAGCGCGCCGATGGTCCCTCGGGGGGGCGGTGTTTCTACAGCTGGCCGAGCCGCCGAGCACGAGCCCTGAGTTCGTCTTGGAGGCTCGGCCTGTGCGCTAGCCGCAGTCCGTGCAGGTTTTGATGCCGAAGAGGCGGTAGATCGGGCATCGGCCGGCGAGGCCCGTTACGACAAAGATCAGGCCGGCGTATGCCCAGGGCGCGTCGTAGAGCGCCGCAAAGGCCACCATGCCGGCTCCGCCGAGCACGCGCAGAGCGCGGTCGAAGGTGTGCTCGTTCTTCGGAACGAGGGCGTCGAGGGCGCTCATCGTACGCACCGAATGCCGACGCTCGGCGGCATGGTAGTCATGGCGCCCGGCATCGAGCCGTTATGGGTCATGATGTAGGCGCCTCCCATTGCGACGACGGCGGGGCAACCCGGGTTTTGGTAGGTTAGCTCGAAGCCGTCGTCGATGGCGTCCGTGATGAGCGCGGAGGCTTCCTCCACGCTCGGCATGCGCCAATCGTCATGGCCGGCAAAGACGAGCCCGTCGCAGAAGTCCCGCGCCCGCATGGGCGTGTCTTCCGAGGGCGAGCCGAGCGGGTTGCAGGCGTCCTCATCGTTGATCCACTCGAGGCCGCTGACCTCGTCGATCAGTGTGGCCATGCCGGCGGCGGTGACCGCATCGGTAAAGCGTACCGAGCCCGTGTCGGAGCTGCAGCCTCCAAGGATGAGGGCAGCAAGCATCAAGCGCGTTCGTGTCATCGTCTTTTCCTTTCGTGATTTCGCAGTGCTCGCGAAGTTCAAAGGGAAGAGCCGCGGGAAAGGAAAAAGGATTCAGTCTTCCGTCGAGTCGAGCGCTTGATGCAGCCGTTCGAGCACGCCAGCGTCGAACGAACCGTCGCTTTCCATGCTCCCCGGCGCCGAGCGAACCATCGTCTGAAAGTACATCCCGAAATGCGCGCAGTTCGAACAGTGCTGGAGGTGCTCGTCGATCTGCGCGCGCCGTTCGGCGCTGAGCTCGCCGTCCACGTAGTCGCTCAGCGACTCCAGCACTTCCGAACAGCCGATGCCGCCGTAAAAGTTTTCCTTCATCGCGCGTCCTTTCCCTTTCGGAGCTCCACCGCGAGGCGAAGCCGCGCGCGATGCAGGCGACTCTTCATCGCAGCGATCGGCAAGCCGAGGGCCTGCGCCGTTTCCTTACCACTCAGCTGCTGCACGTCGCGCAACAGCAGCACTTCCCGCTCGCTTCCTTCGAGGCGCCGGAGAGCGTCCTTCAAGCGTTCGCTTTGCTGCGCGAGCGACACGAGGTGCTCCGGGTCCCGTGCGCCCCAACCGGCGGCGACGCCGAGGTCCATCAGCGAGTCCATCAGCGAGGCGTTGCGCGTCGCGCGTTCTTCCCGTGCTCGAAGGCGCGACGCTTCGTTGCGCGCAATCGTTAGGAGCCACGCGCGCGCCGAGTCGCCTCGGTAGCCGCTGGCGTGACGAAAGGCGGCGAGGAATGTGCCCTGAAGGGCGTCCTCGGCGAGGCTACGGTCGCCGAGGAGGCGCTGAAGAAACGCGAGGAGCCTGGGACCATGGCGACGGGCGAGTGCGTCGAAGGCGGCGCGATCGCCTTCGCCGCAGCGGTGGATCAAGGCGCGGTCCGGATTCGGATCACACGTCATCGTGAAAGCCCATCGCCGGTTAGAG
>JBCCRV010000664.1:0-4292 GCA_039201085.1 Myxococcota bacterium
AAGGACCCAAACACAACTCTTGACCATATCTCGCAGTCGAGTTTCCTCCGCACGTCGCTCAACGTGTCCCTCTCGCTGATGACCATACCGCCCACGCTCACGCCCCCGGGCAAGATCTTGAGCGGGATCTCGATCCAGTCGAACTTCGCGGCCAAGCGGGCGCTGAGCGTGACGTCGAGCAAGGGCGGCTTGTTCGAATTCGAAGAGTTCTGGCCGAGTTGCCGCTGCAACCGTTCAATCTGCACCTTCAGCGCCGCATTTTCTTTGGCCAACGCCTCTATCTGAGCGCTAATGCGAACCAGCTCGGCCTTGAGCCGCTGGTTTTCGGCAATGTGCGGGTCGTCAGCCACGAACCCCTCTCTGCCTCATTTTTTCTTCACACAAGAAGCCCCACGAATTCATGGATTGATATCGATCACCTTCGGGCTGGGGCTCTCCAACTTCACCCGCCGGCGAACAGTCCCACTCTATCGAGATGAGCGACATCGAGCGGATTCGACTCTAAGCGGAGTCCAAGCCGGCCACGTCGCCGTTGAACGCTTGCCCGGCGGGAAGCTCGGCCAGCCTTGCGCCGCGTGCTCAGGGAGTCGGGCGAGCTCGCATCGTCAAAGAAGCATCCCGCTCGCGTGTCAGCGAAGGATACCATGCGCTGGCTGTCCGCAAGCGACGTGTCGAGGGGCTGGCGCGATAAGCTGGAACTCAGCGCTTGACTGGCTGCTCGACACCGAGGTCGACGAACTCTTAGTCTGAGCCCGTATCCACGTGGCAGAGCCAACCGTCGCCCTCGTTCTCATCGGCGCAGTAGATGACGAAGTCCCCGATTTGGCACCCTACCCACCACGGCACGCCCCGAGTCGAGGCAACGGTGCAGCTGACTTCTTCCCACTCTTCGTCTTCCACGGCGAACGGTAGGCCTTCGTCGGCGGTGTTCTTGATAAGCCTTTGCTGCTCATGATTGAGACGAGCGTAGCTCTTCGAAGCGGGTGCGGCTCGCTCGGGGCCGAGGTTCTTTGCCTTGGCCGTCCGGCCGGTGAGGCTTAACTCGACGGTTTCGATGTCGTCGAACTCGTCGGGCGTGGAATCGTAGTCTGCGGTACACGCGCTTCCGGTCGAAGCGAGGCCGATGAGAACTGCCCACGTACGAGCCAAGAAACTGCGCGGGACCGATCGAGCTGCCTTCATTCCTCCTCGTATATTGAAGGCTGGCCTCACACTACCTAAAGCCACCTAAATTAGGTCGTGAATGATGTCGCCACGTCGCGTGCATGCGGTCTGAGCTGGCTCGGTTTCAGTGGACAGGCCCTTGCGGTGTGAGGAAGGCTGTAGGAGCCGAAACCCTTGTCGAAGAAGAAACGAAAACGCTATTCCCGGGAGTTCAAAGAGGAAGCCGTCCGTGCGCTGCGTGAACGTGGTGGCGAGACGGTCGCCGAAGTGGGCACCCGCTTTGGAATCCATGAAACCCTCTTGCACACGTGGCGCCGTCAGTTGGAGCAGAGCGCGAGCAACGACCGCGGTGAGACCCCGGAGGAAGAGCTCAAGCGTCTGCGGCGTGAAAACGCACAATTGAAGAAGGACCGGGACGCCCTGGTAAAATCAATTTCCGTCTTCGTGAGGGAGCGGAGGTGAGCGCTTTCGAGCTCATCCGTTCGGAGGCGGGCAAGGTCCCTGTTACGCGCTTGTGCGAACTGATGGGCGTCTCTCGAGCCGGCTACTACGCGTGGAGAGGCCGTGGAGGAACCACGCCTCATCGTCATCGAGACGACCGCCGAATCGCGGAGAAGGTGCGGGTGGTGCACGCTCAGACGGGAGGCGTCTATGGCTCCCGTCGCATGCGCCACGCCCTCAGCGAAGAGGGATTGGGCCGACATCGCTTGTCCCGCATTATGCGCGAGAACGGTCTGCAACCCCGTCATCCTCGCCGTTTCCGAATCACGACCGTCGCCAACCCATCGGCCGAACCAGCCCCGAACCTACTGGCCGAACGCCCACCGCCGCCTCGCCCGAACGAGGCATGGGTGGGTGACCTCACCTACGTTTGGACCGCTGAAGGCTGGTGCTACCTCGCCGTCCTTTACTCGCGGCGTGTCGTCGGCTGGGCCTTCGACCGTCACATGAAAGCGGAGCTTGCGACACGTGCCCTCAGCCGCGCCGTCAAGGCACGCGAGCCGGCTCGCGGCCTCATCCACCACTCCGACCGCGGCAGCCCATACACCAGCGGGGCCTACCAACGCCTCCTCGAGAAGCACGGCGCCGTCCCGAGCATGAGCGGCGTCGGCAACTGTTACGACAACGCCGTCGCCGAGAGCTTTTTCGCCACCCTGAAAAAGGAGCGCCTACACCGGCAGGCATTCGCCACCCGAACCGAAGCCTACGACGCCATCGCGGCCTTCATCGACGGCTTCTACAACCCTATCCGACTTCATTCATCGCTGAACTACCTCAGCCCCATACAATACGAACTTCAACCATTGCAGGAAGCCGCCTGAATACTGCTAGACTATGTCCCCACCATGCCCAACAAGTAGAAATCGACGGCGATGGTCAGCGGTTTTATTCCTGCGAGCTGCTCGGGCGCCATATAGGCGATCGTGCCGGTTCGTCGACCGTCCTCCGTGCTAGGTCGTCGTACAAGGCTGAACCGCTCGCCGTGTACCACCTTGGCCGTGCCCAGATCGAGCACCACTGCCCGCCCGGCGTCACTGAGGAATATGTTGGCAGGCTTGATGTCGCGGTGCACGATCCCCGCTTGGTGAATCACGAAGAGCGCATCGGCCACGTCCCTCATAATGGCGACGGCCTCTAAAACCGGCAGGGGCGCAGACTCTACAAGCCGCTCCTGGAGGTCGCGTCCCCAAAGCCGCTCGAGGGCCATATATGCAACGCCGTCTTCACTCACCGCCGCGTCGTAGAGTTTTACGATGTTGGGGTGCTTGTTGAACGCCGAGTGAACCTTCGCTCCCGCCCGAAAGCGCTCCTCAAAAGTTGTGTCGCCGCGTCGATCGCGGGACATGATTTTTACCGCAGCCACGCGATCTAAATACGTATGCTCGGCATGGTAGACCTGCCCCATGCCGCCGGCGCCGATCGAGGCGGTAAGCTTCCACGGGCCAAGCTGACGCCCAATCATCTCTTCGTCGTCGCTCACATGCTCCTCCCGAGAAAGAACGCCAATGCCAGCAAGACTGCAAACGCAGTGACAATAGCTGCGTACACCCTCGACGACGAAGAGCGCGCCACACGAGCCGCCGAGTCGGCAGACGGCGGAGCCGGCTTGACATAATCGCCGTTGCTCGCATCCGAGCTTCCGATCGAAATCCTTAAACGCCAGCCCTGCGCGAAACGCCAGCCCCGCGCCGTCCTGCGCCGCCGGCGCTTCTAACACCGCCGTCGGATCGAACGACACTTGCGTGCCCCCTACCCCCAACCCTTTGGATCTGTTTTCGCTCGGCCGAGTCAAGGCGAGAGGCCACGAACCGCAGACGCGCCATCATTGCGCCGACGGTCTTGGGTCGCTCCGTAGGCTTCACCGAAAGGCAGGCGTCGACGAGCCGTCCGAGCGACCCGGGTCCTCGCGAAAGGCGCGGCGTCTTTTGTTCTGGCGTGAGATCCGAGCCCGGCCCGCCGAGCGGCGGGAGTCTCCCTTCCAGCATCTCAAACAGAAGCATGCCGACCTGGTAGATGTCGCTCGACACCTCCACGTCATGTCCCATCATCATTTCAGGACTGCGATAATGAACCGGAAGGCTCAGGTAAGCGTTGGTGGTAGGTCGCCCGAGAGGTGAAATAGGTCCGCTAGCGACCATGACCTTGGCCAACCCGAACCCATCCAGCCGAACGGCCGGCCCGTTAGGGCCCAGAGTGGCGATCACCGTCTCCGGCCGAATGTTTCGATGCAGGACACCGAGCTCGTGTGCCGCCTCAAGCGCGGACAAGATCTGCAACGCCACCGAAATGGCCTCGGGTACCGCCAGCGGTCCTTTTTCGAGCAGGGTGCGCAGGGTCTTGGCGTCTTCATCGTATCGAACCGCGAAGTAGGGACGATAGTCGGGGGTGCTTCCGCTTGCCACGATGGGCTGGGCGTTCGGATGCTTCAGCTGCTGAAGCACCTCGAGCTCGACCCGAGCACGGTCACCCGCCAACCGACGCTCTTCGACGGTGCCCATGGCCTCGTCGTACGCACCAACTTTCACGATCACCGTGCTACCGCTTTCGTCTAGCGCCAGCACCGACTCCACCCCGTGCTGCGTCCCGAGGTGACGAAGTGGGTCAAACGCTGTGCCCCAAAGAAGCCG
>JBCCRV010000665.1:0-4262 GCA_039201085.1 Myxococcota bacterium
AAGAGAAGCGTGAGAAGTGCCTGCTGCACATCATACCTATGCACCGCGGCCAAAATTGTAACGGCGACGGTGCATACCGCGACCTCCTCGGTTCTCAGACGCACGCGGTCGTCGCCGAAAACGACTCAACCTCATGGTCTCGGCACGTACGATATGCGCTAGCCCTCACGCGTGAGCTGCATCATTTCTTCCAGTTTGCGACGTACTTCCGGCGTCGCGCCGTCGAAGAGCCCCTTGCATTGCTCGCCGTTGTCGCGGCGATAGTCGAAGCGCCCGCACCGTTGAAGCGGTTCGGGCAGCGTTTCGCAAAGCTCGATAAAGCGCGCGCGGGGCGCAAGCCGGGGCGGCGTGGGTCGACGCGGAAGGTCGGCGGAAAGGGCGACGCGCGACGCCGCTTCGAGCGAGGCGTGGGCAGCCGCGCAAGGAGTCGCTTCGGCTTCGGCAGCTTCGCGAGCGGCCGTCTGCATGGCCTGCAGCAGCTCGGAAAAGCGCCGGAGGGCGGTGGCCATCTCGTCTCCTCCGCCGCGCGGGGCGGCGCTAGGTTCCACTTCGGACGGCGCCGTTGGCGGCACACTCGCTGCGCCATTCGCAGCGGACGCCGCGGGTGTGGATGGCCGGGCGGAGGAAGGATCGGTTCGGACCGAACTCGGCCCGCCGGGGTCCGACGGAAGCGGCGCCGGCGGAGGCTCCGCAGCGCAGGCAAAAAGGGCAGCTAGCGCGAGCGTGAATCGCATGGGCGCAGGCTACGGCAGTGCGCCGCCCCATGCCTACCGAACGCCGTACTGGCCGCGTGAAAAACGAGCCGTGTATCCAATGGAGCAGCGCTCGCGCTCTGAGCCGCGCCCATCGAACCGCTGCCTACTGAAGGACCGCCGTGCCGAGAATGTCGTTTTCGCCAATAACGTTATTGAGGGCCTGAACGACGCCCGTTTCCGGACCGATCGATGCGCCGAGGGGCTTCAGCTGAAAGGGCGCGGGATCGTTGTCCGGAAAGGGCTCGACGCTGATGACGGCGGAATAGCCGTCCGTGAGATCGATCGGCGGCGTGATGAAGTCCTGGCCGGGAAAGGGCGGCGCATCGAGCGGTCCGGCGGAAGGACCGGCGCCGTCCGAATCGGCGCCGCCCTCGTCGCGAAACGTGCCGAGGCTGACCGGACCGTCTGCACCGACAACCCAGCCTTCGTAGATCCATCCTTCAGGAAGCGTCGGCAGGCGCAGGCTGGCCGCGGGCTCGCTGCCGGATGCATCCAAGAACCAGATGCCGTTTTCGGGGGCGGCGCCCGAGTCGGTCGGTGCGGCGAGCGTGAAGCCGCCCATCACTTCACGAAAGTCCGGCGGCAAAATCGCGGGCCCAAAGGCGCGCAGCTCAGCAACGCCGTCTTCAAACTCGCCATAGAGCACGTGCGTCTCCGACCACTCGGCGCTCGCGTCGGCCACGGGCTCAATGGTGATGTGCATCTTGAAGGCCCCCTGCACGTTCACGCCAAAGACGCCTTCGCTGGCCGTCTGTGCTGAGAAACGACCGGCGCTCACGGGGCCGTCATCGCCGACCACCCAGGCTTCATACACGTAGTCGGGACCGAGGTCCGGCAAGTCCTGAAACGAAAGCGAGAGGGCCTGCGAGGGGACGGCTTCGCCCTCCGTTCCGCAAGCGACGAGAAGAAGTGCACTAAGGAGCGAAGAACGAACCATGCTCGGCCTTACTGGGCCGATGGGAAAACGTTACGCGTTGGGGTGGGAAAATCGTCTGGACGTTCGTGTCGGCTGAAGGAAGTACCCAAACGGCATTGGGAATGCGCGTTAGGGGGTGCGCTTCATGAGTGAAGCGTGCGCGTGGAGAGTGAGGCGTGGAGAGTGACGCGCGAGGCGCGCACGGGAACGGCCAAGGCTAAGCGCCTGCATCGCGAACGTCTCATGGCAAGTGCGCTTCAAGAAAAGAGCGAGAAGAAGAGCGCGGTCGAAAGAACGGCGGCGTCGAGGACCGCATGGCCCGCAAAGGCGAGGCCAGCGCGCTCCTGGGGCGTGAGCGAACGCGGGCCTTCCTGCTCGGGCGTCTCGCCAGCGCCTCGCAGGCAAAGTACAGCGGCTACGGCCGATGCGATCACGCTCAGCCCCGGAAGAAGCCACCACAAGTCCGGCGGCATCGCGTAGGGCGCAGCGCTGAGCACGAAGAGCAGAATCACCGCCAAGGGCGCCGCGCGAAGGCCGGCTCGGCGCGACGCGACCGCCGCGTAGAGCAGCGTCACGACCTTTAGAACCAGCAGAACACCGGTGCACACCAGCATGCGGATGCTCAGGCGCGAACGAGTCGTAGCAGGGTGATCTCAGCGGGAACGCCTGCGCGAATCGGCGGCCCCCAATAGCCCGTACCTCGGTTGACGTAGATCCATGTGTCGCCTTGCTTGCCGAGCCCCTCGTGAAAGGGATGGGCGAAGCCAACAAAGAGACTGGGTGGAAAGAACTGGCCGCCGTGCGTGTGGCCGGAGAGCTGAAGGTCGAATCCCGCCGCTTCGGCGGCGTCGATGCTCTTTGGCTGATGCGCGAGCAGGAGCGAGACGTCGCACTCCGGCGCGCCTTCTTTCGCTTTGGCCGGGTCGCTGCGATGCGATTCCATCATCCGGTGCGCGCTGTAATCCGTGCACCCACCCACGAGCACCTTGGCGCCGTCACGCTCGACGACACGATGCTCGTTGACGAGGGGCGTCCACCCAAAGCGACGAACTTCTTCCACCCACTCGAGGGCACCGGAGTAGTACTCATGATTTCCCGTGCAGAAGAACACGCCGTCGCGTCCACGAAGTTCGGCGAAGGCGCCCATGTGCTGCCGAAGCTCGGCCACGCTGCCGTCGACGAGGTCGCCGGTGACGGCCACCAGGTCCGCCTCCAGTTCGTTCACCCGTCCGACGATGTGCTCGACGAACCCGCCCTTGATCGTCGGCCCCACATGTACGTCGCTGATTTGCGCGATGCGGTAGCCGTCCAGCGCGGCCGGCAGTCCAGCGATGGGCACGTCCACTTCGACAAGCTCAGGCGGCGTGAGTGCCTCGTAGAGACCGAGGCCCGTAAACGCGCCGGTTACGCCAAGCACGCCAGCGTTCGTCGTGCGCGTCAGAAAATCGCGGCGCTCTTCCGAAAGCGGCTTGCCCATCAACCGCCGAACGCCGCGAAAGGCGCCGAGTCCAACATCGCGAAAGACCAGGAAGCAGAAGAGCAGGAACGCCATTCCAATCCAGACCCATGCAGGAAAGACAAAGGCTAGCGGAAGCTCGCCGCCACTCATCCGTGAGATCGCCATCGTCGACGGCCCGAGCGCGAAGCCAAACCAGAAGATCGCCTGCGCCACCCGGCGCCGCCAACCCTGCGCCTTCCAGGTGGAGAACAAGCGCCGGTGCATGTAGGCGTGAATCAAGCCCCAGAGAGTTGTGGCCACAGCCAGTACGAGCAGAAGTCGAAGCACGGCGTAGGTGTAGGGCCTGCGTTGGAAATCGCGAACGCGAAATGCGGGAATCGCCGGTGGCGACGTCCGCGCCTACGGGCATGTCACAGGGGTCGCTCAGAGTTCGGTGGTCCGGTTTCTTGCCAACGAGGCCTTCCTCGCATACTGATAATGCGTCCAGACCACTGCTCTTTTGTCCAGCGACGGATGAACAGTGCTCACTCATAAACGGTGCTCACTCATAAACAGAGTTCATTCACAAACAGTGCTCACTCACAAACAGAGTCCTCTCGCGAAAGTTGCTCACCGCCTTCCGCTCGCTCCACGGCCCCTATGAACCCGACTTCAACCTCCAACGCGATCCACACCGACGACCTACCCTTCGCCAAGCCTCGCCGGCTGCCGTGGGCAAAAAATCGCGGAATCGAATCCGTGTTGAGCGACTGGCGCGCACGTTTCGCCACCCAGCTGACCCTCGACGAAACGATCCCCGCCCGCGAAGCCAAACTTGCCGACGTGCCGAACTCGCTGGCTCCGAACGTCGTTGCGGCCCTTCGAAAGCGCGGGATCGACAAGCTCTATGCCCATCAGGCGCACGCCATCGAGCTCGGACTGCAGGGCCGCGACTTCGTCGTCGCCACGCCCACCGCATCCGGCAAGAGCCTCTGCTACACGCTACCGATCCTGCACCGTCTAGCGGTGGACGAGAGCGCGCGGGCGCTCTTTCTCTTTCCGACAAAGGCCTTGAGCCGTGATCAAGAAGTGAACCTCCGCGGCCTGCTTCGGGACGCCAACCTTCCGCACGGCGCGATCACCTTCGACGGCG
>JBCCRV010000666.1:0-4260 GCA_039201085.1 Myxococcota bacterium
CGCGCGCATCGAGCATCGCCAGGGCCTGGCGGGTGGCTTCAGCAGCGTGGTGTTCGGGACTGTGGCTTTCGAAGTAGTCGAGGCCGAAGCGTCCACCGCCGCCGGAGCTCCCGGATTGACGCTTGTCACCGTCCTCGGCAACGGCAGAGACACCAAAGCGAATCAGGGGCTGACGATCGCGGACGAAGCGACCGGTGCTGGTAGCCACGAGGATCTCGCGGAGCTCTTCGCTGAGGGACGCGTTCACGCGCACGATTCGGCTGTCGGCGGCCCGGGCGGCTTCGTCGGCGCACTGCAGGAGGGCACGCTTGTCGATGCCTTCGGCGTCCAGCGAGAGCATCTCGACGGGGTAGCGCGAGGGAATCGACACGGACTTCAGACCGACGGGATCGGGCGCGCCGCCGGCGCTGGCGATTTGGGCCGCGGTCTTCGCGGCGTGGGCCATGCCTTCGGGCGAAAAGTCCTGCACGTAGGCGTAGCCCGTGGCGTCGCCCTTCATCACGCGGACGCCGAGGCCCATCGATACGTAGCGACCGGCGGATTTGAGAATGCCTTCGTCGTAGCCGTAGCTGCCGCTCACGGAGTATTCGAAGTAGAGGTCTGCGTAGTCGGCGCCTCCGGCCATCGCGAGGTTGAGAAGGCGCTGGCACTCGTCTTCGCCAATGGGTGCGCTTCCGCCTTCGGCGAAGGGTGCGAGGTATCGTGGGGCCATCGACGCGACCATAGGTCTGCGCCGGGCGGAATGCTAGACCGGCGCCGCCTTCCGGCGGCCGCCTCAAAGACGCCCGGTCCTCGCAAGACGCGGGGGACGCGCCGTCCATGCTCACAGACCGAGCGGCGGGGCGCGCGCTCGGCGAATCACGCCCGGATTGAAGGCGAGGCTTCGAATGAGCCGTTTTCTGGTACGGTTCGGTCGGGAGAAACTGGATGCAGGATTATCAGGAAGCCATGGTCAAGTCCCTTGTCGCCGTCGCCTGGGCCGATGGCCGGGTCGACGATAACGAGAAGGAAGTGATCGAAGCGCTCATCGCGTCCTTCGAGCTCGAGGGCGAAGACGCGGACATGATTCGGGAGTACGCGAAGGAAAAGCGAGTGATCGACGACGTACCGCTCACGGACCTGAGCGCGACGGACCGCCGAATGCTGATCCAGCACGCCGTGATCCTCAGCTACGTCGACGGTGAACAAAGCGACGAGGAAAAGGCCGTGCTCGACGAACTCATCGCAAAGCTTGAGGTTCCGCCGGAAGACGCGAAGCGTGTCGTTGAAGGCGCAACGGATCGGGCGAAGCGCTTGCTTGAGCGTCTCTAGGACGGGTTCATCACTTCGCGCGGGCCCTTTGGGCGCACTAAAATCGCGAAGCGGGCGCGACCCTGCCTGCTATGGTTCGGCAATGGCTTATCGATTCGGCGCCCTCGTGCTGTGCGCGGCGCTCGCGTGCGGCGACGACTCGGCTCCGCCCATAGATTTTCGCATCGACCTGAACTTTCCGGAGGTCGGGCCAGACGCGCCGGACGTTCCCGAAATGGGCGCGGAACTCGGACGCGATCTGCGCGTGCCGGACCGGGCCGTGCCCTTTTCCGTGATGACTTGGAACGTCGAGAACTTCTTCGACTCCCGCAACGATCCGGACACGGGTGACGAGGTGTTTTCAAACCTCGTCGTCGAACAGAAGATCGCCAATATTGCAGAAGTGATCCGGGCGGCGGACCCGGACTTCATCGCCCTTCAGGAAGTGGAGAACGAACCGCTCGTTGCGCGTCTGGTCAACGACGGCCTTTCCGGCATGGGCTACGAGAACTTCGGACTGATGGACAGCTTCGACGGGCGCGGCATCGACGTGGCCTATATCTCGCGAAACCCGGTGAACGCGGTCGTGAGCCAACTCGGCGAGCGCTTCGACGGTCCGGACGGGCCGCAGTTCTTCACGCGCGATGCTCTGGAGGTCTTTGTCGACGTGGGCGGTACGGAAGTGCTCGTCATGACGAGCCACTTCATTTCACAAGCGAGCTCCGGTTCGGACGGTCGACGGCTTGGTGAAGCGCAGCAGGTGCAGGATATTCTCCGCCGCCGCGTCGGGGCCGTGCCGCGGGTGCTCTTTGTGGCGGACCTGAACGACACCCCGGATTCACCGACCTACGATGCGATCGTAAACGGCGGCGTCCTGACGGACCACACGCTGCAGATCCCGTCGAGCGATCGTTGGACCTTCATCTTTCGCGGGCGCGAACAGCAGCTGGACTACGCCTTCGGCTCCGTGACGATGGTCAGCGAGTTGCAGCGGGTGGAGATTCCGCGCGGTGCTTCGGTGGAGCGCACGAGCGATCACTACCCGGTGGTCGCCCGCTTTGTGATCAACCCCTAGACCGCCTTCATCTTGAACTGAGCCTGCTTCGCCCACCCTGTCGCCCGATGTCTGCGTCACGCCTCCTTGAAATGTGCCTACATTCCTGCGTCGTTGTTCCTTGTCCTCGAACAACAGGACGAACGCCACAGGCTCAGTTCAAAATGAAGGCGGTCTAGACCGGCGTGCAGTTTAGACCTGGTTCTGGTTTGTTGTTTAGAACGCCAGCACCGTGTCGGCGATGCGGGCACGCCGCTCTTCGCCGAGCTCGGGAAAAATCGGGATCGCGAGTACGTCTCGGCAGGCGGCTTCGGCGACGGGAAAGGCGCCTTCGGCGTAGCCGAGGTCGGCGAAGCACTGCTGGAGGTGAAGGGCGCGCGGGTAGTAGATCGCGGTGGCGATGCCCTTGGCTTTGAGGTGGGCCTGCAGTGCGTCGCGACGCTCGCAGCGGAGCACGTATTGGTTGAAGACGTGGTGTTTGTGCAGGTGCCTGGGAGGTCTGATGCCCGGCGCGTCGGCGAAGCGTTCCGTGTAGTAGGCGGCGTTGGCTCGACGCCCTTCGGCCCAACCGTCAAGGGCCGGGAACTTCGCCATAAGGAGCGCCGCCTGCAGCGAGTCGAGGCGAAAGTTGCCGCCGACGAGCGCGTGAAAGTACTTGGGTTTGCTTCCGTGGGCGCGCAGCACACGCACCTTGTCAGCGAGCGCATCGTCGTTGGTCGTCACGAGGCCGCCGTCGCCGAAACCACCAAGGTTCTTCGACGGGAAAAAGGAGAAGCAGGCGAGCGCGCCAAGGGACCCAACGCGGCCTTCGCAGCAGCGCGCGCCAAGGGCCTGGGCAGCGTCCTCAATGATCGCGATCGGGCGATCGCCGATCGCTGCCTTGAGTGCGCGCATGTCGCAGGATTGGCCAAAGAGATGAACGGGCAGGACCGCTTTGGTGCGCTCGGTGATCGCCGCATCCACCTTGGATGCGTCAAGGTTGAAAGTGTCCACGTCGATGTCGACGAAGACGGGCGTTGCGCCGACGCGGGCGATGCATCCGGCCGTCGCAAAGAAGCTGAAGGGCGTGGTGATCACTTCATCGCCCGGACCGACGTCGAGGGCCATCAGCGCTACGAGGAGGGCGTCGGTGCCGGACGAAACACCGATGGCGTGGGACGCACCGACGTATTCCGCCAGCGTTTCTTCGAGGCGGGTGACTTCGCCGCCGAGGATGAATCGGCCGGAGCGCAGGACGCGGTCGAAGGCTTCGCGCAGGGCAATGTCGAGGGGCGCGTTTTGCTCGATCACGTCGAGCATCGGGATCGCATCAGCCATCGTTCTTCTCCTCGTCGATGCGAACGCAGCGCTCCGCTTCTACATTGACGTCGTAGCGTTTGCCGCATCGGCGGCACACGCCGTCTTCAGGGATTCGCTCGCCGCATTCGCATGCGTAGCCGACGATGCGCGCAGGGCTGCCCACGACGATCGCGTGGTTGGGCACGTCGCGCAGAACAACCGCGCCGGCGCCGACAAAGCTGTAGTCGCCCAGCGAATGGCCGCAGACGATCGTGGCGTTCGCGCCCACGCTGGCGCCGCGGCCGACATGCGTGGGGAGGAACTCATCCTTGCGCTCGATGAAGGCGCGCGGGCGGTTGACGTTGGTGAACACGCAGCTCGGGCCCAGAAAGGCATCCTCGGCGACGTGAACGCCCGCGTAGATGCTCACGTTGTTTTGCACCTTCGTTCCGGCGCCAACGTGCACGCCGGGTGCAACGAAGACGTTCTGGCCGAGAACCGCGCGGGCGCCCACGTGGGCGCCCCCGCATACGTGCACAAAATGCCAAACGCGGGCGCCTTCACCGATTACGGCGCCTTCGTCGACGACGGCGGTTTCGTGCACCATCGCGCTTGGGTGCACAAGGGCGCTCGCGGGC
>JBCCRV010000667.1:0-4259 GCA_039201085.1 Myxococcota bacterium
CTCGCGTCCTCGGAGTCGGCGGAGATCGAGCTCAGCGCAACGGATCCGACGATCGACTCGGACGGCGACGGCCTCGGCGACTTCGAAGAGCGCTGTGCCTTCGGTACGGACCCGACGAATCCAGACTCGGATGGAGACGGAACGAACGACGGCGAGCAACACGGCACGGGCACCTCATCGAGCACCGTCGGCGGCCTTGAATCGAATGGACGCCTTGCGTCCCAACTCGCGCGGCGCTCGATCCGTCGCACGCGGGTGAGCCCGCCAAGCCCGGAGCTGCTGAACGCCGGTGGGTTTGGTGGCGAAGCATTCAGCCTTCCCTTCGATGTTCGGGTGGCGGGCTACGAACGGGTGCTGGCCACGCCCGACGACTTGACCGCTCTAACCAACGGAGAAGCCGTCGTGGGCTGGGATTATGTGACGGATGGCACCGTACTCGGAAGCGTGCTCGTGGTTCAGACACAAGGCGAGCTCTACGAACACTCGAAGGCACTCTGCGATCGTGCAGGCGGCTCTCGTCTGCTCTCCGTAGGAACTCGGGACGGGGTCCTGGTTTCGGAGTTCCTTCAAGTCAACGAACGCACGCGGGAAGCCGGTATCGAAGTCAAACTCTATGAACATGCATCCGGCTGGTCGATGGAGTCGAAGTGGTTACGCAACGCCTACCGGGTCCCGGACGCGACGCAGCGGGTGCTGAACGTACAAATCTGGTCACGCCGGCGCGACCTTCTGAGTGCGCTGCTCGCGAGCGTAGGGGACGCGTCCACGCCCCCCGCGACCGCCCTTCCGCTGGACGAAGCGGGCGTGGAGTCGTGGTCCCCCTCCACATCTGTCGCAGCCCGTCCGCCGTCGGTTTACGTGTCCGAGGCGCAGCTCATGGGCACGCGACTCCAGCTTTCCTTTCAGCAAAACGAAGCGGTCCGAGACGTACAGCTCCTCGTCTCCCCCGTCTCGCCCTCGGGAGCACACCTCGAAACGCGATCGCTTCCCGTGGAGGGCCACAGCCTGGAAATCGAGCTACCGCTCGTTCGCGAAGTGACTGTCGAACTTCACGTCGAAGGTGAACTCGTCGACCGCGTCTGGCTTTCGGATGGGAGCTGGTCGCAATACGACGACAGTCTGTGGGGCGGACAATCGCGCGTGAGTTCGCTGTCGCTCGATTGCTCCGCACCGGAGCGACTCTCGGGAGGCGAGCCCGCACTCTCTGGATGTGCCCAGCTGCGCATCGAACACGTGGACCGCTTCGCAGGCGTCGCCCGGCACATTCCCCGGGGTGTCCGGAGGACCCCTGAGCAGACGCTCCGCTTTTGGTACACGTCGGAAAGGGCCGTCGAGGTATGCATCGAAGACACGCGAGCGTTCGCGCGCCGCTGCACCCGAGTCGGCGCCAGCCCGGAAGGGCGCTGGAAGACGATCCGGATTCTTAGCGAACGTGAGGCGCTTCAGCGCGTGTCGCTCGTGACCTTTACTCACGAGGGCCCAGGCACCCTGACCGTCGCGGACCTCGCGTTCCTGGAAAATGGGGCGGGCTCGGCCCGGGCGCGCTCAAACGGTGCCGGATGCAGCGCAGTGGGCAGAGGCCATGTATTCACAGGCTCTCTCTTGGGTTGGCTCTGGTTCTTCCGGCGCCGCTCCCGCAGCTCACGCTAGAGGCTCCTGCAGCGCACGGCAGAGTCTTGATCCGACTCGCGGGGTGGGCTCGAAACGCGCGCGTCGCGGTCGCCGGGCCGCTCACCCTGCGCTCAACGCCCCACCTCAAGACACACGAGCTTCGATCCGTTTGTGCCATGCTGGTACGTGCATGGCGAAGCGCTCGGAAAAACCACTGGTGCTCTTGGTCGACGATGACGTCGACGCGACGGCGCTGATGGCGCGATGGTTGAGCAAGGGCGGATTGAGAACCGAGTCCTTGTCGAGTGCGGAGGCGCTGCTTGACGCGTTCAAGCTCAGTTTGCCGGATGTGGTTTGCCTCGACCTCGGGCTTCCGGGAATGGGCGGACTCGAAGCGTTGCGACTCGTGCGTTCGCGCCATCGCACTGTTCCCATTGTCGTCGTTACCGGTGACGACACCGTGGACAGCGCGGTCGAAGCGATGGCTGCGGGGGCCTACGACTACCTAACGAAACCCGTGTCCCGCGATCGGCTGACGACTGCCGTGAGGAACGCTGCGGCGCTGCACCAGACTTCGAGCCAGCTCGCCGCTTTTGAAGGCGAGCAAGAAGGCAATACGCCCGAGGGCCTTGTGGGCGAGTCGCCCGCCATGAAACGCGTGTTTCGACAGCTCGCGAAGATCTCGGCAAGCGACATTACGGTGCTCGTTCACGGCGAAAGCGGAACCGGAAAGGAACTGGTCGCCCGTGCCGTACACGCCGGTAGCCCGCGTAGCAAAGGCCCCTTCGTGGCGATCAGCTGCGCGGCCGTACCGGAATCCCTCCAGGACGCCGAGTTCTTTGGCCACGAGAAAGGTGCGTTCACGGGCGCAGCCAGCGCAAAGGCCGGTCGCTTCGAAGAAGCGCACGGAGGAACGCTCTTCTTGGACGAGGTCGGCGAACTCAGCCCTTCGCTGCAAGCGAAGCTGCTTCGTGTACTGCAGGAGCGCACCTTTCGCCGCGTCGGCGGTTCGCGGGAGCTCCGCTCGGACTTCCGACTTCTCGCCGCAACCCATCGTGATCTCTCGGCGATGGTCGAAGACGGCACGTTCCGTGGCGACCTCTTCTACCGCTTAGCGGTGCTGGAGCTAGAGCTACCTCCCCTGCGCGAACGCGGCGACGATCGTTGGCGCCTCGTATCCACGTGGCTGGACGAGCGCGAACGGGAAGACATCGTGTTCGACAAGGACGTTCGACGGGCTTTCGACACCTACGCGTGGCCAGGCAACGTACGTGAGCTGCTCAACGTTGTCGAGCGTGCGCTCGTTCTTTGCGAAGACGAGCAGATCCGACTCGGCGACATCCCGAGCCGCGTCGTTCAGGGCTCCGAAACATCGACGGCGATCACGGAAGCGTCATTGGAAGCGATGACGCTGGAGGAACTGGAACGCTGGGCTATCGAGCGTGCGATGGCGCGAACCAACGGCAACCTCGGCGAGGTGATTCGCATGCTCGGCATTGGGCGGACAACGCTGTATCGAAAACTCAAACGCTACGGGTACAAGTAGCCGCCAACCAAGCGACGTGCCCGCATAGCTGCTGCGGTCGGCGATCCCCCGAACGGGCGCCCCATCGAGCGCGCTGCTACACCGGCTCCATGGAACGTCTGCTCATGCTCGTGGCTGCGCTCGCTGGCTCCGTCGTCGGCCACGCGCAGTCGACGGGCAACCACCTCGGTCCGACGCCGCCGAACGAAGGCGGCGAAGCTCAGGCGTTCACCCTTGTCTTCGACGACGACGCGCCGAGCGAACGGCGGGAGCAGGTTCGGGCCGCGATGGGTGGTCAGGACGAACGACTGCGCGCGTGCCTGCGTCCGGGCTCGCAATGGACCGTTCGCATCCGGGTCGTGGACGGTCGCATCACGAGCGCCAACGCGCGGGAGAACGGCGCGCGAGCCCTTCGCGCATCGAGCTGCGTAAGCCGGGTCCTGCGCGACCTTCGAATGCCGCAGCGGTTCACCGCCTCCTTCGAGCTTCGCATCGACAACTTGCGGCCGCGCAGGAACGTGGACGCGGTTTTGGTGGCCGACGGGCAGAGCGCGATGCGTGCCCGACTCGTGGGTGAGAGCGCGATGGAAGCTGCGCCGACCCCGCGCATACGTATGGGACGCTTGGTCGTTCTCGGCTCGCTCAGTCAGGAAGTGGTTCGCCGGATCGTCCGCCGCCATCTCAACGAAGTGCGCGTTTGCTATGGGCAGGCCCTCGGGTCCGCGCCGGAACTCGCCGGCCGTCTTCCCGTGCGCTTTGTCATCAGTGGGCGGGGGCACGTGCAGTCCATCGATGTGAGCGACGCACCGCCAGAGCTCGCGCCCGTCGGCGGCTGCGTCGCCCGACGGATACGTCGCTGGCAGTTTCCGACGCCTGACGGCGGGGGCATCGTCGTGGTCCGCGCCGCCTTCCACCTCTCCTCCAGCTAGCGCACGTGAGTCACCAAGGAGTGTGATGATCGTGCAAGTTTTCGGAATCGTTGAGGTATTTCTTGGAGCGGAAAATACAGTCCGTATTTGAGCGGAAAGAAATGTCTCAACGATTTCGAGGGCTTGTGCGAGGGCGCGCGATCTGGTGACGAATGCGGGCTAGCGCTTCATCCCCCACGGCGGCGGAAACTAGA
>JBCCRV010000668.1:0-4239 GCA_039201085.1 Myxococcota bacterium
CCGATGGTGGCTTGCTTCCCCGGGTGGAAGGACCGATTCGCGAAGCTCAGCAAGTGTCGGACCTGATTTGGGTCGCTTCTACGATTCACCCGATGGTTCGACAGGTTCGTGCTCCCCATCGATTCACTTCGGGAGATACATCGGGCGTCGAAGCGGACGGCGCGTCGAAGATTTCAGACCTGCTCGATCGACTCGAAGAACGGTTCAGTGGCGGCGCCTGGTGGTACGGGTCGGACTGGTCCATCGTCGACGTATATCTCCACTGGTGCCTCAGCACGGCCGTAAGCGGTGGCATAGACATCGAGCCCTACGCCAATGTGTCCGCGCATTTCGAACGTGTACGAACATCATCAGACTACGTAGAGGCTTTGGCTCGCGAAGCCGCCATGACCCGCTAGACGACGAACAAGCGACCTTTTCAAAGGCAGATATCCGCGCACCCATCGCGCGGCATTTGGACGCCGTGCGGTGGACGCCTTCGCAGTCGTGCGAACACCAGCGCATCCAGAAGATCCTGTTGGGCTTCCCGGTCCTTGGGCGCGAGCCAATCACGCCCCGCCCAACGCCAGCGGGGATCGTCCGCCGGAACCCCGAGATGATCGAGGTAACCCGCTTCGGCGATGAAGTACTGATGACGATAGGGAAAGAGAAACGCGTTCGCTTCGGCGCGAATGCGCGCCGCCTCGTCATAGCGTGCACACCAAACGTTCCAGTAGGCGCCGCCCGACGGCGGATAGAAGAACGCGCCGAAGTCCGTCGAGCGTCCGCTGAGCGCCGCGCTTGCGTGGCCCCAGCCCGCAAAACCCAGCTCCTGTGCAAGGGCTCGAAGGACGTGTTTGCGCTTTGGCGTCTGCTCGTCGATCCGCCGGCGGGTGCGCTCGTCACCGCGCAAGAGGGCACGATGCACAAAGCGCGCTTCGCGCCGCAGTCGTTCCAGGGAATTCATCGCTAGCTCCGTTTCATGGGCCACGTCCGCTCCTGGGGCCCGAGCTGGATGAACCAGGCATGTTCGATCGTTCAGGATGCGTGCACGCTTTTGGCGGAAGGCGCTCCTGCACGCCTCGGGCTGAAGCCTAAAGCGCGAGCGCACGTCCGCAAGTGCGATTTCACGATCGTTGGTCCGGATCTTCCGTCGAAGCCCGATGTCTGGGCACGAGACCGTAGAGCAATACCTCCCGCGCTAGCTCCGCAAAATCACGCTCAAGGGACTCGCGGCGCGACGGCTCAAGCCGGCGGGCGATGTGCGCACGGTTGCTCGCAAACCCATTGAGGACGACCTCGACGAGCATGAGCAAGAGATCGGGGTCGAGCCTACGCATGCGCTTGGCGTCTTGGGTGAGTCGGACTCGGCGAACGAGCTCCGCATGCACCTCCGACTCACCCGGGAACTCGGCGTCCGGATTCTCGAGGGACATGCGCGCCCCGAGTCGAACCACCTGCGGATTGGCGTGAGCCCAACGCAAGTAGCTTTCCAAACCCACGGTGAGAAAGGCGGTGAAATCGTCCTCCGGCGTCGCGAACACGTGCTGCTGGCCTTCGCGAAAGCTTCCCATGAGCTGAAGGAAGACTGCGTGTTCCAAGGCCTCACGCGTGCGAAAATGGTGCTGCAGCCCGCCGAGCGATACGCCGGCCTCCCGCGCCACGGCGCGCAACGTGGTGGCCGAAGGACCGCGTTCCGCAAAGAGCCGAAGCGCCGTCGCGAGCAGGCGCTGCCGAAGCTCCGAGGCGTCGGCGGGCTCGTCGTCTTGGGCCATCAACGCAGTCTCGATCGCCCTCTCAATGCGGGCAAGAGACGCGCAGAACCGGCGTGATTCGGCAAGTCATGTGACTGGCATCATCCAAGTCACGCGACTGGTTTGCTCACACAAGTCACTTGACTTGGGCGTCACAAGTCGCTTGACTTGGCCCCGCGCCTTTCTGAAAGCGATTTTCATTTCCAGCTTCCCATGACGCCACGGACCACCCGAACCCTTCTGAAACTGCACCGGCGGTGCGGCCTCTTCGTCAGCCTCAACCTCGTCGTCCTTTCGCTGACCGGGCTAATTCTCGTGTTTCACGAGGAAATCGATGGTCTCTTGGGGGTCGTCCCGGAGGCCGTGAGCGCCGGCGAATCGGCGAGTCTCTCGCAAGTCGTGGAGGTCGCCCGAGCGTCGCGACCGGGATCGAACGCCGTCTTCCTCTTTCAGGAAGCGGATGCCCACCCGAACGTCGTGTTTGTGGGCTTGGCGGAAGGCTCCCGGGCCCTCGAAGGGGCCGAGCCCGTGGCCGTGGACGTGCGCGGACCGACGATGCTTGGCGACGTCGATCTTTCGGGCTCGTTCACCGGGATGGTGCTCGAGCTTCACGCCGAGCTCTTCGTCGGGCCGGTTGGACGGCTTCTCGTGGGCTTGGTCGCGGTCGCCTTCCTGATCTCGCTGATCACCGGAATGATCATCTACGGCCCGATGATGCGGCGCTTTCGCTTTGGCCAACTTCGACGCGGCCGAACATCGCGCACGCTCGTTGCGGACTTGCACAAGCTACTCGGCGTCGCGTCCGCGGGCTGGCTACTGGTGGTCTGCGTAACTGGGCTGCTCCTTTCGGTGGGTTCGGTCCTTCTTCAGGTGTACGCCGCCACGGAGCTCGCGGCCCTAGGCGCTCCGTACGCCGATGAGCCCGTCGTCGAAGACCTGCAAAGCGTGGACGAAGCCATCGTCAGCGCCGAGCGCGAAAGCGGCCGGCGCTGGACCATTGTGGCGCTGCCGGGCTCGGACCTCGCGAGTCCCCGGCACTACACGGTGCTGCTTCAGGGCGAAGACGGACTCGAAGCGCGCCTGCTCACCATGGCCATGGTGGACACGGAGCAGCCGACGGAGGCTCAGCTGCAGCCTTTGCCTTGGTACATGCGTGCTCTGCTGCTCAGCGAGCCGCTTCACTTCGGCGACTATGGCGGACTGCCGCTCAAGATCGTTTGGGCGCTCTTCGGTCTGCTGACGCTGGTCCTCGCCGGAAGCGGCGTATGGGTGTTCACGCGCACGCGAAAGGACGCGTCCCTGCGTGCGCGGAGTGAAGCGCTCGACGCCCAAACGGACCTGAAAGCGAGGCGCTCATGAAGACGTACGGCGTACCCGTTCTCGCCTGGACGGCTTCGGTCCTCGGCCTCCTACTCGCGCTCTGGCTCGATGGAGCTGCTGACCTCTTCGCCACCGCGCTGGTCGGCGTGCCTCTCATTCTCATCGCGAAGCATCTGCGCTCCGCACGAACCCCGAACTAGGACTCCCATGAAGCAACGCACCCTTCTTTTCTGTTTGGCCATCGCTGGCCTGTTCGGCTGTGGCGACGACGACGGCGGAACGGACGCCGGCGGAACCGACGCCACGCTGGACGCAAGCAGCCCGGCGCGCCCTGAGTTTGTGATCAGTCAGATTCTCGTCACGCCATCCGGCTTTCAGTCCTTCGCCGCCTTTGCGAGTTCGCTGGATGCTTCGGCAGAGGTCGACGCAAGCGCAAGCGTTCCGTTGCCGGGCACGAGCCTGGCGAGCGCTGGACCGACGCCGGGCTCGTTCCTAGTTAGCAGCGGCGAAGCGCCCGAAGTGTTCCGCTACGACGTGGCTGCCGATGGCACCGTCTCCGAGTCGGGCCCGGTATCCTTTGCGGGGCGCGGCGTTGCGATCGGCGGCATTCCGCCAAAGGTCGTCACCGTCTCGGAAACGAAAGCGTACTACCTGGACACGACAAGTCTACGAGGCTTTGTCTTTGACCCGAGCGCGCTCACGATCACCAGCGAGTTTTCCCTCGAAGCCCTTGCACCGATTTCCGAAGACAACGAAGAAGTCGTGATCGCCGTCCAGGTGATCGAGCGCGAAGCGGACATCCTTCTACCGGTGATCTACCGCGACCTCGAAGAGTCGAGCTCCGAACAACTCGGCCGCGTCCTTTCGATTCGCACGTCCGACGACGTGGTCACGGTGCTCGAGGATCGCCGCTGCGGCTACCTCGACAACGTCTTTCAGCGCCCCAACGGCGACGTCTATGTGGCGTCCGGAGTGTTCAACGGCGCTTCCTTCGGGGCCCGGCCCGACGCAAACGGCCCAAGCTGCATCCTTCGCATTCGTGCAGGCGCGATGAGCTTCGATCCTGACTTCATCGGCGAGCTCGAAACGCTCACTGGAACGCCACTCAGCGGCGGCCTGATCCCCGGACCGGCCAACACGGCCTTCGTGCTCGCGTACGACGAGACCGCCGTACCGCGCGGCGAAA
>JBCCRV010000669.1:0-4220 GCA_039201085.1 Myxococcota bacterium
AAGCCTGACTTTCGATGGCGGCGTTGCTCTTTGGTCACGGGCCTCGGCCCGCTCCCGCATTGCGCCTTGCCCTCAAAAGCCAGGCTCTCGCCCTCTCGGTCCCTTTAGCGGATCGCTTCTCTAGCCCACGAACAAGCGACCTTCTTCAAGGGTCTGCCGCGGGCAAGACCGGCTCGGCGAACCGGTCTTGGCCCCAATCAAGCGAAGCTCGCTTGTTCGAGGTCTATTAGACCTCGCCCATGGCTTCTTCGTCTTCGCCGGTCGCTGACGCCGGCGAGTCGGCGGGTGCATCGCTCGCGGTTGGCGCGTTGACCTCCGCCGAACCTGCTTCCGCGTCTTCCGCCCCGTTTGGTGCGCCTTCGTTTGGTGCGTCGTTTGATGCGGCGCCCTCGTTTAGGAGGCCGCCCTCCGGCGCGTCTTCCGAGCCGTCCGCGTTTTCATCGCGGTCCGCGTCGCCCCCTTCGGGACGCGCACCCGCGCCCTCGGCTCTGCCGCGACGGACACGAAGGATGGGCACATCTTCGGTGAACACATCGCCCGTCGATTCGAGCACGACCGTGTCGCCTTCGTGCACGAGGGTGGCCACGTCGCTCATTCGTTCCCGAAACGACGCGAGAAACGTCTCGTCGCCGCTCCGCAGCACGAGCACGAGCCGCTCCTCGTCTTGCCGCTTTTCGACGACGACGCCTTCCAACTCGGCGGGGCCTTCGCCCAGGAAGGGCGCGAGGTGGGGCATCACTTGCGGCTTCCCGTAGTGGTAGCCGGCGGCACCCCCGCCGCCGCCGAGCAAGAAGAGGATGAGGGCCTTCTTCACGCCCCACCTCCGAGGGCTTCGATTTGGCCCGCCGCGTACTCCACAAGGGCCCTCACCTCGGCGTCGCCGAAGCTCAGGGTTTCACGGGCACGCCGAACCGCCGCCGGCTTCGGGCCGTCGACGTGCACTTCCCCCAGCCGAAGATGGTGCCCGAGCGCATCGAGTACGGCTTCGGCCATCACGAGCGCGCAGGCCACCGGGTGGGCGTAGCCTTGAATCTCGCCGTAATGGTGTGCCCCCACCACCCATCGCAGTTCGGGCGGCAGTTTCCAGAGCGTCGCGATCGTTTCGCCGACTTCTTCGTGAATCGATTCAATGGCCGGCGCGGCCAGGGTCAGGTCGATCGTCTCGCCGGTTTTTCGCTCGTCGTCCGCCAGAATGAGCAGCGAGCCTGCCAGGCCAACGTCGTGAAGAATGCCCGCAAGAAAGGCGTACTCATCGGAATGCGCCGTTCGGGCCATCGCCTTTCGGGCGATGGCCCCGACGAGCAGGCTGTGGTCGCGCAGTTCCGCCATGACGCCTTTGAAGCGTTCCGCGCGAAAGACCGTGCTTTCCATCGCGACGCGAAAGACGTGATCCCGCAGGCTTCGCAGGCCAATGCGCATGGCCGCTTGCTCCAGCGAACGGACCGGTGCGCCGCGTGCGAATTGGGCCGATTCGCAGAGGCGAAGCACGCCCGCCGAAAGCAGCGCGTCCGTTTCGAGCACTTCGCATACGGCTTCGATCGTGACGTCCGCCGAACGCGTCAGCTCGTGCACCTTGAGGGCGACGGCGGGAAGCACCGGGGGCCGGTAGTGCGCCGAGCTGAAAGCCGCCCGGAGTTTTTCCGCGAGCTCCTGCCCGTCGACGAGGTGAATGTCGAGGACGTGCTGTCCGCGCCCGTAGTCCGCTCGCTGAGATTGCACAGTGGTGGCGAACGGCGTCGCCGTCGCCTTCTTAATGGTGGCGCATTGAAAAGCGCGGCGCGCCGGTCTACGGGACGAGGCGGCGAAGAATGCGAACGCCCACGTGGCCGTCGACGTCAACCAGCTCGCCCGTCGCATAGTCCCGGTCGCCCACGACGAGTCGAACGGCGTCGCCGACGTTGACGTCCGAGACGAGCACTTCGCCCTCGGCGAGCGCGCCCACCGCTTCGAGGGGCAAGGAAAAGCGGGCGATCTCCAACCGGAGGTCGACGGGCACGTCCCCCACGGCGTCGATCGCGGCCTTGGCTGTGGCCTCTTCGTAGCCCGCCTGGGCCGTTCGTTCCTTTGATTCTTCCTGCAACGCGGTCTCTCCTTCCGGTTTCTTTTCGACCTTGGCGCTTGGCGCGATCGGCGCGCCCGTTAGCTCAAGTTCTTCGATGCGTGTGATGCGCCCGCTGCGATCGACCCACCACGTACGCCGGCGCGAGCCTCGCGCCCGCACGCGCCACGCCGTGAAGACCTCGTCGTCTTCAAGGACGATCACGTCCTGTTCGCGCGCGTCGCGTAGTTCGCGCGCGCGCAGGCGGCACGCCGCCATGTCGACGGAGAACGGGATGGGCGTTTGCAGGTTGACGAAGCGCGCGGGAAACAGGTCGGGGCGATCGGCGATCCAGGCGCGCACCACCCCAGATGCTCCCGCCACGCTGAGCGGAGCAGACGCCACCACGTGGGCCGACGCATTGCCCAGCGCCGAAAGGGCCTGGGCGGTCGTCGTGGCCACCGTTTCGACGGCGAAGGGCGCTGCGACCTCCGCCAATACGCGCGCAGCGAGGTAGGCAAGGGCGCCACACTCGCCGGCGCTGAGTGCGCCTGGGCGCGCTTCGCCTTCGCCGCCGAGCAAGCGGTCGGCCATTGCGGCGGCCAAGGGGGGGCTGAGTTCGAGCACGGCGCGCTCGGCGCCCGCGGCTCCGCCGCCCAGCACGACGGCCGCAAGGGGCGTGCGAAGTGCCCCCCGGCGCGCGTCTTCGTCGCAGAGATGGAGGGTCACCGGACCGACGTGGATCGGCTGGTCAAGCACCTTCGCGGCGGCGCTGCGCACCGCCTCGCCGCGCCCCGCAAGCCAGCGCGCCGCCCGGCGAATCGCTGGGAGCGAGGGCCGTGAGACCTTTGGCCAGCTCTCATAGGGGTAGGGCCGCGGCGCCATGCGCCGACACGTTGCGGGCTCCTGCGGCGGCTGTAAAGCGCTGAGGCGGTCCTCGGGGTGGCTTGCCGGGCCCACTGGCCCGGCCCAGGATTCGTGCCGTGGAGCGCTATGCAAAAGCCGCTTGGGCCATGGTGGCCTACACGGTCTTCGTCATCGCGTGGGGTGCCGTCGTTCGCGCCACGCTTTCGGGTGCTGGCTGCGGCGATCACTGGCCCCTCTGCAACGGCGAAGTGGTCCCCCTTGCGCCGAGCCTCGAGACGATCATCGAGTTTGGCCATCGGCTCACGTCGGGGCTCTCGTTGCTGTTCTGCGTCGCCTTCGTCGTCGCTTCGCGCCGCGTCTTTGAACGGGGCCATCCTGCACGACGCGCGGCGGTGGTCGCGCTCGGCTTCATGGTGCTCGAAGCGCTCATTGGCGCGGGCCTCGTCTTGCTCAAGCTCGTCGCCGAAAACCCCGACGAGGCGCGCGGTTATTGGGCGGCGGCGCACGTCGTGAACACCTTCCTGCTCCTCGGCGCGCTCACGCTGCACGCGCACCAGGCGGGCGGTGGCGCCGGACTGAGGCTGCGCGGCGAGCCCTTGCTGATCAGCGAACATCTCAGACAGCTCGGCCGCCCCGACAATACGCTGCGCGTCAGCCCGGCTGAGCCGCTTTAGGCAGGCGGGCTCGGCAGGGTCAGCCGAAAACGCGTCCCGGCCGCATCGGTTTTATCCAGCACCAGATCGCCCCCCATGGCGCGCGCAAGATCGCGAGAGAGCGCCAGCCCAAGCCCCGTGCCGTCGCGCCGTGTGGAACCGGCAAACGGCTTGAACAGATTGTCGCGCGCCTTGTCCGGCAGACCTGGGCCCGTATCGGAAATGGTCAGAGACGGGCCGTCACAGCTGACCGTGATCTCGCCCGCCCCGGCCATCGCCTCGGCCGCATTGCGGATCAGGTTGGCGCAGATGCGATGAAGGTGATCGGGGTCGGCCAGGGCCTTTTTTTCGGCGACGACCACATTCTTGAAGCTCACGCCAGAATAAGACGCCAACGCTTCACTCGCCGCCTCGGCCACGATATCACGCGGCTGCACGGTCGAGATCGCGGCGGTGGGCGCTGACGAGCGACCATATTTAAGCGTGTCACTTGCCAGTCCGATCGCACGCTCCAAAGCGCGTTCGAGGCGCGGCAATGATTTGGCAACGCGCGGATCTTCCGAGCGCGACAAGCCGTCGGAGACAAGCTGGGCGGTGGCCAGCGAGTTGCGCAAGTCGTGATTGATCTTCGCCACCGCCTCGCCGAGCTGGGCCAGCCGTTC
>JBCCRV010000670.1:0-4205 GCA_039201085.1 Myxococcota bacterium
GCATTTTCCAAAGGCAGGACATGGAGGGAGGGCGAAGCCGGGGCACCCCCGGGCTCGCCTTTGCTCTCCGGCCGGCGCCAAGAAGCGAGAGCTCCCATCGCCACACGCGTTCGAGGGCTTCGGGCGGGTGGCCACTGGGGCCGAGCTTACCCCCTTGACATTCTTGCGGACCCGTTTCTATCATCGCGCCGCAACACTGGTGCAAAGCGCTGATTTGATTGACTTTTTTGTCATTCCGCAGGGTTTTCGCACCGCTTCGAAGACGAAGACTAGCCGCCGAAACACGGCGGACCGGGCCCGAAGGGCCGAGCGAGGAGCGATGATGAGCCGCAGCGTAAAGACGACTTCAGGACGTTCACGGGTCCTTTGGGTGATGGCATTGGCCAGCCTTGTGGGAACGAGCGTCGCCGTGAATGGCGTCCACGCACAGGATATGCAGTTCTCGGTCGATGAGACGGGCCAGCCGCCCGCGCCACCCGCGGATGGTCCACCCAGCGAAGCGCTGGCCAACGCCCTTCGCCTCTACCAGCAAGCGTCGGCTCAGCCCGACCGCTACCAAGCCGCGGCCGTGCAGTTCCAGCGCGTCGTCGAAGGCGAAACGCAGGACGCGCAGGCGAACGTGCAGAAGGCGCAGTTCTTCCTCGGGAAGTGCCTCTACCACCTCCGCTATTACCAGTCGGCGCTCGCGATCTTCGACGAGATCGGTCAGCAGGGCCAAGGTCATCTTTACTTCGACCAGACCCTTCAGTGGCTTGCGCAGCTGGCTTCCCAGCTTCCCGAGCCCGCGGGCATCATTGAGAAGGTGGGCCGCTACGGCATCGACCAGCTCGACCAGTTCAACACGTCCGAAAGCGCCGATCTCTACAACGAGCTGCTCTTCATTATGGGCCGCTTCCAGTACAACCAGGGCGAGTTTCAGCCGGCCATCGAACTCTTTGGCCGCATCTCCACGACGGCGCCCCAGTACGTTGAAGCCAAGTTCTTCGAGGGCATTGCCTACATTCGCATGCGTCAGGCGCGTCCCGCGATCGCCAGCTTCCGCGCCATCATCGATGGCATCGAAAACGGCGATGTAGAAGGGGTCGAGGACGAGGAGCGCATGCGAAACCTGGCGTGGATTTCGCTCGCACGCGTCTACTACACGGCGGCGAACCGCACGGACGAAAACGGCGAGACCCAGGTCGACGGTCGGCTTCTTGGTCAGGCCGTGGAGGCGTGGAACACCGTGGATCAGGGAAGCGAGTACTGGCTTCCGGCGCTCTTCGAATCGAGCTGGGCCTTCTTCCTGGCTGACGAGTATTCGCGTGCGCTCGGCAACGTGCACACGATCTTCTCGCCCTACTTCGCAGACTCCTACTACCCAGAGGCGCTGGTCATCAAAGCCGTGACCTTCTTCGTGAACTGCCAGGTCGAAAACGCGCAGGCGATGGTCGGTCTATTTCACGAGAAGTACGATCCTGTTCGCCAGGAGCTGGAGTCGCTTCTCGCCCAGTTTGAAGACAACACCCAGTTTTTCTCCTTTCTCGTTCAGGTGCGCGCCGGCGAAGCGAACCTAAGCCCGGCCGTTCGCGGCATCGTGTCGTCGGCTCTTTCGGACCGCACGCTTCTCCGCAACGTCGAGTACGTGCGCGTGCTCGAAGCCGAAGAAGAGCGCCTCAACCAGGCGCCCACGGAGTTCCAGAATTCGTCCCTCGGCGCACGCATTCTTCAGGATGTGGCCGTGGCGAAGTCCTTCGCCATCGACCAGACCGGCGACATTGCCCGCGCTCGCTACAACCGTCTTATCGACGAGCTTGCGGACCTGACGAACCAGATGGACACCGTCGAGGTCGAAATCATTTCGACGATTCGCGGCACCGTCGAGGCGGAAACGCAGGAGCAGCTGGTCCAGCCGAACGAGGGCCGCGGTGGTGACGTCGAAGTGGACGAGGAGCACCAGCTTTGGGAGTTCAATGGCGAGTACTGGCGCGACGAGCTCGGCTACTACCGCCAGCAGGTGACGAACCGCTGCGGCCGTTAGGTCGTAGCGGAGAGGGCGAACAGGCGCACGCAAGCTCCAGGACGCGAAACGAGAATGAAAAGCGATGATTGAACGATTCATGAACCGAACGGCGCTCTTGGCGCTAGCCCTTGCGGTTGGCGCGCCCGGGCTCGCATCCGCCCAGGGCGTCTGCATCAGTCCCTCGTCCGTAAGCGACGTCAACGATTGCCCCGAAGGCGCGCCGCGCGGCGCCGCCCGTCGGGCGCAGGGGGCCGTTCCGCGGAGCCAGCTTCGCGAAGCGACGCGTGAAGCCCCCGCGCAGGCGGAGCAGCAAGCCCGCGGTCCAGGCTTCGAGCTCGATGAGCGCACGCGTGCCAACCGCGAGCAGGTGCGCGCCCGTACGGCGGAGCTGCTGCAGCGCGAGGTTCGCGTTCTGAACCGTCTTGTTCAGAACACCCGGCCAAACAACCCGCAGCGCCCGGACATTCTCCTTCGTCTCGCCGAGACGTACTTCGAGCAGCAGCAAGCGATCAACTCGCAGGTGCGCAGCTTCGATGAACGCATCTTCCAGGCCTGCACGGAGCAGAAGAACCGCAGCCGATGCCAGCAGCAACGCCAGGGTCAGCAGCAGGCAGAGCAGCGGCTGACGCAGGCGCGGCAGAACGCTATTCGCACCTACGCGACGCTCGTCAGCGACCACCCAAACTACCCGCGCATGGACGAGGTGCTCTTCTCGTTGGCTTTTGGTTTGGAGGAGCTTCGCCAGCAGGACCGCGCGCGTCAGGTCTACTTCCGCCTCATCAAGGGCTACCCGCAGAGCCGTTTCATCCCGCACGCGTACCTCTCCTTCGCCGAGTACTACTTTGCCGAGGGCGATATGGGCGCGGCCCTTCGCTTCTATAGCAACGTCACGGACTTCCCGCCGGACCGAAACCCCGTCTACGGCTACGCGCTCTACAAGTCCGCCTGGGCTCACTACAACGAAGAGCAGTTCCGCGAAGCGCTGACCTCCTTCGTGCGCACCATCGAGTTTGCGAACGAAAACCCCGACGCGACCGACGCGGAGAACCTTGCACGGCAGGCGCGGCGCGAGCTCGTGCTGCCCTACGCGATGGTTGGCCGACCGAACCAGGCGCTGAACTTCTTCAGACGCTACGCGACGAACAACGACCAGGCGATGGAGATGCTCGAAAGCTTAGCCGAGCTCTACTTCGACACCGGTCAATGGCCGGAAACGATAGGCGTCTACCACGAGCTGATGAGCGAAAACGCGTCGAGCGACAAGCTTTGCTATTGGCAGTCGCGCGTGACGAATGCCGTCATTTCTTCCAAGCCGAAGTCCGACCAAGTCGAAGAGCTGGGACGCCTCGTACGCGTCTACGAAGCCTACTCAGGTCAGCAGCATCCGGCCGAAGAGCAGACCGTTTGCAAGCAGGAGACGGCGGGCGCGCTCGCCTGGCTTGCGACGAGCTGGCACCGCGAGGCCATCGGCGATGCCAACACGCCAGGCACGAACGACCGAAGCACGATGGCCTTGGCCGCACGTCTCTACCGCCTTCTCATTGAGAAGTTCCCCGACCTTGAGCAGCTTGAGTTCGAAAACATCAACCGCGAGGACTGGCCGACGCCGTACAAGGTCGCCTACTACTACGCCGAGCTCCTTTGGAAGATGGACGACTTCGCCCAATGCGGACCGGCCTTCGACCGCGTCGTTCAGCTAGACCCGCAGGGCGAGTTCACGGCCGAGGCCGCGTATGCCTCTGTGCTTTGCTACAACAACCTGTACCAGCAGCAGTACTCGGGCCGCGAGCGCCAAACGCGCGAAGAGCAGGCTGAGCGCGGTCGTCGCGGCCGCCGTGGACGTCGCGGCCGCCGTGCACGTCAAGCGGAGCCGGAAGAACCAGAGAACCGTTTTGCCCAGCGGGATTTCACCCAGCTCGAGCAGGGCATGATCGGCGCCTTCCAGCGCTACGTTTGCTACGTCCCGGACAGCGACGACCTCGCCCAAATCAAGTACCGCCGAGCCCGTATCTACTACGAGGCAAACCACTTCGAGGAAGCGGCCCTTCTCTTCAAGGACATCGCGTGGAACCACCGCGACAGCGAGCTTGCTGAGTACGCGGCGAACCTCTACCTCGACTCGCTGAACGTGATGGGCTCGGAGCTCGAGCCGAACCGCGTCGAGTGCCTCAACGAGCTTGAGGAGGCGATCGATCCGCTCACC
>JBCCRV010000671.1:0-4205 GCA_039201085.1 Myxococcota bacterium
CCGCTTTCGCCGCTGCGGCTCGCTCTTGTAGAACGACGCGCTCAGGACTTCGCGTACCTCGTCGCCGTCAAAGAGTCCGTCAAAGGTGCTGGTGGGTTCGTGGGCCATCAATGGTTCCTTATGCGCTCGCGCGGAGCGGCGCCGCGCGGTGGAGAACGGTTTCAACGACGCGCCGGTAATCGGCGGCGCCGTGACTTTCGGGCGCGTATTCAAAGATCGTTTGCCGCGCGCTCGGCGCTTCCCGCAGTTTGGTGTTCACCCGAATCGGCGCGAGGCAACGCTCGCCGAAGCCCTTTTCCAGGGTGGCGACGGCGTCCCTCGAGATGCGGTTTCGCACGTCGTAGAAAGTGGGCAGAACGCCGAGAATCTTTGGCTCATGACGAAGAAGGGTGCGCACATCCTTCAGCGTCTTGAGCACCTGCTTGACGCCGATAAGCGAGAGGTAGTCGCAGCCCACGGGGATCAGTACGCCGTCGGCGAAGACCAGCGCGTTTTGGTTGAGCAGCGAAAGGGCCGGCGCGCAGTCGAGCACGACGACGTCGTAGGCACTTGTGGCGTTCGCGAGCCGGTCGCGAAGCACACGGTGGCGCCCCGGGCGCTGCGCAAGGTAGAGCTCCGCCGCCGCGAGCATCTCGTTCGACGTGAGCACGTCGAGGTTGCTGCGAACGGGTACGGCCGCGTCCTCCACGGACGCCCCCTGAACGAGCACGTGGTAAAGCGTGCGTTCACCGCGAATACCGAGAGACGCGCCGACGTTACCCTGACCGTCGGCGTCGATGAGCAACACCCGCTTGCCCGCTTCGGCGAGTCCCGCAGCGAGGTTGATGGACGTTGTGGTCTTGCCCGTGCCGCCTTTGTGGTTGAAGACGGCGATGCGCCGCGTGGCCGGCGACGCGGAACGCGCCGTGGAGGCCCCCTTGGCGGACGCGACGCTCGCGGCCCCGGCCTCGCCGCGGCACGCTTTCGAGCAGAAGTAGGTTCGTTTTCCGCCCGCCACGACGACCTGATACGGGAACTCGAGTTCAAAGCGCGTGTTGCACACGCTGCACTGCGCCTTCGCCGCAAGGAGCTCACGCTGGCAGGTTCGCGAACACACGGTTCGCTTGCCGCCTTCCAAAATCTGGTAGCGAAAGCGTACGGTGAAATGGGTTCCGCAAACGTCGCAGCGGGAGCGATTCGTATCGGTGCTGGGTTCGATCATAACGCCTCGAAGCCCGATTCGACTCAAGGGAGCCGCCGCCTATGAAACGGCTTATTGAAGGGCTTATGCCTTGCCATCGCAGCTCGGGTGCTCCTCCGTCAAAAAAACGGCGCGTCCGCTTTTCCATGCGTCGTGGCGTCGACGGTATATAGTCCGGCCATGCAGCTTGATCCGGAGGTCATGCGCGCCCTGCCCGTTTGGTTTACGGCGACGCTCCTCTCGCTCACGGTGCACGAAGCCGCGCACGCCTGGGTCGGTAAGCTCGGGGGCGACAACACGGCGGAAGATCAGGTGACGCTGAACCCCGCGCCCCACGCGGCGCGGCAGCCCTTTGGCATGCTGCTCGTGCCCGTCGCCTCGTTCTTGCTGTACGGCGGCACGTGGATGATCGGCTTTGCGTCGGCGCCCTACGACCCGCACTGGGCGATGCGCTTTCCAAAGCGGTCGGCCCTGATGGCGGCGGCGGGACCGCTTTCAAACTTCTTGCTCGCCATCCTCGCCGGGGTGGTGATTCACATCGGCATTGGCTCCGGCGCGTGGACGCCCGGAACGACGGCCCTCGACTCAACGGTTGTGCTCGCGGGCGACGGCGGCTCGTCGGCCTTCACGGTCTTCGTGAGCGTGCTCTTCAGCGTCAACGTGCTGCTCGGCGTCTTCAACCTTTTGCCCTTCGCGCCCCTCGACGGCCATGCGGTGGTTCCGCTCTTCTTAAACGAACGGCAGACGCGCAAGTGGCTCTCGTTCTTCGACGACCGCGGCGCGCAAATCTTCGGCTTCATGATCGCCCTCGTGCTCTTCACGAAGGTGGCGTTCCCGGTGCACCGCGTCGCGCTGCAGCTGCTGTACTGGCCGCTTTCGTAGTTCCGAGGTTCGCGACTCCGCGACCGAGCACCGTCATGACTGGCGTAGCGGGCTGCCATGACAGCGGTCCAACATCCGGCATGCTCTATGCACAGAAGCGCATCCTGCGCTCACTGAAGCTCGCAGACCCCTCCGATACACACTTCCCCGGCTCCGCAAAAGAAGCCGTCAGCGCCACACGGGATCGCGCACGTGCCGGCGAAGCATTCAAATCCCAGCGCACAGTCCTCGCTGAACTCGCACGGGACGCATATATCAGCGCACACGTTGGACGCGCAGTCGCTATTGGCCATGCAAGAATCACCGATGAAGAGGCAGCCCTCGTCGAGACAGCTGTCCCTGTCGTCGTCAATGTTGTCGAAACAACTGATCTCGGGCGATTCTCCGCAGACCGGCATGCTTCCGTCGAAGTCCCCGAAGTCGATGCCGCCATCGAGGTCACAGCCTTCGTCCACGCATGTGTCGCCGTCGTCATCATCGCCGTCGCAGAGAGCCTCGCGAAAACCGTCACAGCCCATCCCGCCGTCATCGTCGGGAAAGCGCATGTCGATGCCGCCGTCCGGCATTCCAAAATCGATGGGCGGCATGCCTCCGTCGAACGCCATGGGGTTGCCCTGGAGCAAGACGCGCTCCCGCCGCACCAGATTGAGCTGGAAGCCTCCGGCAATCGATCCGCTTGCGACGACGCGACCGCCAACGAGGGCGTCGACGAAGACTTCGAAGGTGCGACCAGCCTGCCCGCCCTCCGGCGCGAGTACGGTCACGAGCGGCCAGGAAGGCTGGTCGATCGTGTAGCGCTGTTCACTCTCCAAACCAAACACTTCGATCTGCACACGCTGAACGGTGGCCCGAAGGTCCGGAGTCGCATCGGTCGTGACAATGAAGGCCGTCCTCGGTTCGCTCGACGAACACGAAAAGAGCGGCGCAACCAGCGCGAGATAGGCGAGACGCATCATCGAACTCCCAGCACTTCCACCACGCGGTTCGGCGCGTTCGCCCCAAACGGTGGACCTGAATCGGACGTGGCCACGACGACGCCAACCACGGCACCGGCCACGACGACGGCGCCGACGATGCCGAGCGCAATCCAGAGCCCGCGGCGCGACCCCGACTCTTCCTCAATGAGCTGCGGCTCGGACTCAGCAGCGACAACGTCGTCGCTCACCACGAGGGGCCTCAGCTGCACGTCGAGTCGGTGCAGTGCCTCGCCCATTTCTACGCGCTCCCGGTAGGCCTCGAACCCTTCGCCCTGCACCTCGACGAGGTGTTCACCGCGCTCGAGCAGAATTGGCTGGGATGGATCGACCGAACGCTCGTCGACGCGCACGTTGGGGTGGCGCGTGTTGATGGTAAGCCGAACGACAAAACGATCGGCCGCCGCCGAAGCTTCTTCCGCGAGCACTACGCTCTCGTCGCTGAGCGGGTTTTCCTGCTGCACCATGGAGGCCTCGAGCAACTCGACGGCCCGGACGTAGTCCCGCATCTCGTACGACGCGTTCCCTGCCATACGAAGCGCTTCCGCGCTGGGCCGGATGTCGTGGGCGCGCAGAAAGAGCGTGCGCGCCTCCGCCCAGTGGCCCGCTTCAAACTCCGATAGGGCTTCCCGCACGGTGCGACGAAACCCCTGCTGCGCGTGCGCAAGCGCCGGCAAGCTCAACAAAAGCACCAAGACAAAACGGGCAACACGCACTAAAAGTCCTCCAGCCGCGCGGCCCCTTGGCCCAAGCGCGACATCACCGCCGGCCGCATCGCGGCCTCCATCGACATCTGGACGGGCGCCTCCATCGCCGCCACGGGCGCCATCACCGCAGCCTGCGCCATCGGCGCTCGCCCGCGGCGCCGGCCGCGACGCACGCGCCGCCGGGGCTCCGCCGCGGGCGCAACGCTCTCCTCGGGAGGCGCTTCGCCGGCCGGCAGCTCGGCGGGAAGCTCCAGCGCTTCGCCCGCCGCGCGCGCTTCCGGCGGATCGTTTTCAACGTCGGCCGCCGGCAGCCCGTCAGCGTTCGGCTCCGCCGCGCGCTCGACGGGCGACGGCGCATCGCCGTCCGCCGGGGCGGTCCCTTCAAAGTCGAGACCGAGCGCATCGTTTTCCGAGGCCTCGGGCTGAAGGCCCACGTACGCGCCGACGGCAACGGCTCCTAGC
>JBCCRV010000672.1:0-4198 GCA_039201085.1 Myxococcota bacterium
AGGAAGAAGTTGCCCAGGGCCGCGGGCACGGACGGGATGATGAACAAAAAGACCATGATCGCGCCGTGAAGCGTGAAGGCCTTGTTGTACGAGTCCGCCTCCATGATCGTCTGGCCCTTCGTGAGCAGCTCGGTGCGCACGAGGAGCGCCATGATGCCGCCCGCCAGGAAGGCGAGAATCACGCTGACCAGGTACATCATGCCGATGCGCTTGTGGTCGAGGGTGATGAACCAGGACCGGAGGCCCTTTTCGTGGGTGATGTAGTTATCGGCGTCGCTGGGCCGCCCGAGAACCTCGGGGGCTTTTCCGCCGGCTGGAAGGGCTTCTACGGTCATGGTGTTTAGAGTCGGTTAGGGCCGTCGGTACGGCATGGAAAAGCTTGGGAGAAGAGAACGCTCGCGGGGGCTTAGCTGCCGGGGTTCAAGGAGCGGATGTAGGCGACGATCGCGTTCAGCTGGTTATCGCTAAAGCGGTACGGGGGCATGTTGACATTGCCGTAGCCCTCGACGATCTGCGATTGGGGCTGAAGGACCGACTGGCGAATGTAGTCGGCGTCGCCCTGCTCGGGCTCACCGGCCATGAGCGGGCGCTCGTTGCCCCAGAGGTTCGCCCAGTTGGGCGCGGGCTGCTGTCGCACGCCGTCCACGCCGTGGCACGCAGCACAGCCGCTGCCTTGGTAAAGGCTCTCGCCCCAGCAGGGCATGTTGAAGTTGCGGCTGCCGACCGCAAGGATGTCCGGCACTTCACCCTCCGCTACAGCGACCGCTTCATCGTCCGTAGCGCACTCCGCTGGGGGCGGAGGTCCTAGCTGGATGAAAGCGTCATAAGCTTCCTCGGAGATGATGTGCAGGTCGCCCATCATCGTGGAGTGGTTGGTGTTGCGGCCGGGGCCGTCCGGGTCATCGAAGGCGCTTTGGGTGATGCCCTGCCCCGCGCCGCAGTACTCGGTGCAGTAGATCGGAATCACGCACGTCCGGGGCGATTCTTGACCAATCGTGCCGCCGCACCAGAAGCCCTCGGGACATTGACTGTCCTCGGTGCACACACGGGGCTGGCCGTCGTTGGCGCCGGGCGTGCTGCCAATGTTGTCCGTGCGCAGGCCTTCTACGGGCTGAAACCAGAGCGTCGAGTACATGCCGGGAACGACGTCTTTCTTCACGCGCATCGATGGAATGAAGAAACTGTGAAGCACGTCCGACGAGCTCATGATCAGACGCGTGGGCTGGTCCGCTGGAACCTTCAGCACATTGAAGTCATCGATGACGCCGTTGCGGTGTTCGAACTCCCAGTTCCACTGCATGCCGCGCACGCGAACCTCGATCGAATCTTCCGGCGCGACGGCGCCGTAGACGTAGCCCGTAAAGCCCTGGTGAAAGAGCACCGCGAGCAGGATGAGCGGCGTGAACGTCCAGAGAATTTCGATGGCCGTCGAGTGGCCCGTGGGTTTGGCTTTCACGCCCTTGCGGCGCCGGTACTTCCACATGAAGTACACCATCGCCGCCGTGATCACGACGGTGAAGGCGACGCTCACCCAGTAGATGAGCATGTACATCTCATCGACCTGGGGAGCGAGGGTGGAGAATTGGGGCGGCAGTTGGGTGGTGCCTTCGGGTAGCTGTTGCATGTCTTTTAGCGGTACGTGGGGAACAGAGGCCGGTTGGTCCTGGCGTGCACGGTGCAGCGTTTCAGAATCGAACCATAACGTTTAGGACGTCGGAACCTCGGAAGTGTTGGGTGGTCGTGTCGAAAGTTCCGCGTCGGAATGTGCCGCGCTGCGGCCAGGTGATTTGCGGGCGGCGAAAATACGTTTCTTTTCGCGTCTCCAGAAGCCGAAGAGGAAGGCGCCGAGGACCAAGACCGTGAGCGCCCCGCCAATGCGCATGATGCGCGTAGCGACGAGCGTGTAGCCGCGCTCGTCCGGGTTGTATGCGTAACAGTAAAGAAGAAAGCGTTCGCCAGTGGAGATGGAGCGGCCTTCAGAAGCTTCGAGAAGGCCAAGCCGAATGTCGTTGGGGTCAAAGGTGAGCCCGTAGAGGTAGCGGGCGATTTTGCCGCTCGGCGAGGCGAGCATGATGGCCGCAGGGTGTCCAAACTGCTGCTGCCGTCCGTCCCAAAAATAGTGGTAGCCAACGGCGCCTGCAACGCGGCGAATTTCCTCGTCTTCGCCGACGAGAAAGGCCCAGCCATCGGCATCGGCGTCGAGGCGGCCGTACTCTTCCAAAATGCCCCGGCGCTTGCGGGCGGCGACCGCGGGAGAATCGCGGGGATCGATGCTGATCGTGACGACCTGGTACTCGTCGCCAGCGGTCCATTCGGTGGGCTTGATGCCGTTCACCGTGGCCGAAAGCACCATGGAACAAAGGGTGGGGCAGGAGTGATAGGCGAAGTTCAAAAGCACCGGCCGATCGCCGTCGAAGTAGTCGCCAAGGCGAACCTCGCGTCCCCTGTGGTCGCGAAAGCGCGCGTCCAGCGGCAGCTCATCGTCGAGATGCTCGTCGACGCGAATGCGGTCGAGGCCCGGGACGGGTTGGCCCTCCATGGGCAGGACCTCCGTCGGCGGCTGTTGCGCGGCGCCAACGTTTGCGACCAGGCCGAAGGCCAGCCCCTGTGATGCCAGCAAGAAAACGCCACAGGAGAGCACCGCCCGGGGACGGCCCTTCCCGCTATGACGCTTCTGACTCATTTCAGGGGGTTTCCGTGCCTTCGGCAGCCGCCGCCTCCGCCGCCGCACGGGCGTCGCGACGCGCCTGCTCGCGCGCCCGCGAGCGCATCATCGCGTCGCGCGCGTGCGCCTCCTCCCGAATGCGCTCCCGCGCTGACCAGCCCTTCACGGCGCCAAGGCTCGCTTCGGCGTCCGTTTCGGGCACGTCGAGGGTGTCCGTACGCCGTGGCGCGACAGGCGTGCCGCGGCGGTTGCCCGTGGCAAGACGTTCGGCGGCGGCTTGAATGCTGACGGGTGCGCTTTCGACCTGCGCACGCGACTCGGCGATCGATTCGTACTCACTCGAGGTGACCGTGTACACCTTGTCTTCGAGCTCACCGATGAAGCGCGAGTCGAAGTAGGTGTGAAACACGGGGATCAACCCGATGAGCGTGAGGGCCGATCCCACCGCAGTGATGAAGATGACCTTGTTCTGTGGATCCGTTTTCTCGTAACCCATGGCTGATCCGCTAGTGGCTCTGGTGGTGGTTGAGGCATCGGTCGAGACGGGGGTCGCCGATGGGAATGAGCGGCACCCGCGTGAGCGTGTGCAGGACGTAGGCGAAGAAAACGCCGCCCGTGAAAAGCAGCGCGCCCGCATCACCGATGCTGAAGCGAAGCTCGCCAGCCTGGGGAAGCACGTACCAGTAGATGTCTGCGACGTGCATGCCGATGAGCCACGCGGCACCGAACATCATGAGGGCGAAGTTGCGCTTTACGATGCGTGAAATCAGGAAGAAGAAAGGGAATACGAAGTGGCCGAGCACGAGGGCCACGCTCCACACGTGCCATCCGCCTTCCCACCGCTTGTGAAACCAGGTCGCTTCCTCGGGAATACCGGCGTACCAGATGAGCATCCATTGGGAGAAGCTCACGTACGTCCAGAAGCACATGAAGCCGAAGAGCAGCTTACCGAGGTCGTGAATGTGCTCGACGTTGATGGCGCCACCGACGAGTCCGCGCGAATGAAGGCTGATGCCAACGACGGTTGTGAAGCCGAGAATGGCGACAACCGAACCGGCGAAGATCACAACGCCGAAGATCGTCGAGTACCAACTCGGCTCGAGGGCCATGAGCCAATCGAAGGCCGCGAAGGTGAGCGTGAGGCCGAAGAGCACGGACGCCGCCGGCGTAAAGGCCTTCATCTTGGCCGTCAGCATCACGTCCTTCGTTTCGTCCTGCTTCCGTGAGGTGCGCCAAAAGAAAAGCGCGATGCCGATCCACGTGAGCAGGTAGAAGATCGCGCGGCCAAACCAACCGGGCACGTTTAGGTAGGGAGCCTTGTGCGCGATGATGTGATGGTGCGCAGCTTCCATCTGGGGCGTGTGCGGATGGGCTTCATGCTCGTCGTCATGGCCGTCGCCGCTGGCGCCGGGCTCTCCGTCCTGCGCATAGGCCACGCTCGGGAGTAGAAGATCGAGCGCGCCGTGCTGGTCACCCTCCCCGGCTTCGTCGCCGTGCTCGTCCCCATGTTCGTCGCCGTGCTCGTCATGGGCA